>JBJKQV010000440.1:0-3894 GCA_046704985.1 Terriglobia bacterium | reverse complement strand
CTGTCAGTATGGTCAGGATTTTGTTTCTCATGCCGCGCATTATTCCGGAAAAGCCGGGGGGAAAGCAATGGGCTTTTGAGCGGGCTGCGGAGACGCCGGGAACCGGAGGAGTTTGGCCGCAGCGAGCAGGGCCGGCGCTCAACTTCTTCGGGCCTTACGGCTCATGGGGAAAACCCCTATGCTATAATTTCCGGCATTCAGGGCAACATCGAGCCGGACAACATCCATGCGATGACACCGAAGGGTGAAATACGTATGGGGCCCGAGGGGAATGATTCTGCAACCTTTGCCCTGTGTGGGGGCTTTGGGAAGGGGGGGTAATGCCAGCTCGAGGATTATTTGATTTGACGGGCCGGGTGGCGGTCGTCACCGGCGGTAACGGAGGAATCGGCCGCGGCATTGCGCTGGGATTCGCCGAAGCCGGAGCGGCCGTGGCGATCCTGGGTCGAAACGAGGAAAAGAACCGGCGCGTGCTCGCGGAGCTCCAGAAGACCGGAGTCCCCTCGCTGGCCCTACGGGTTGATGTCACCGAGCGCGCCAGCCTGGAGCCGGCGCTGAAAAAGGTCGAGAGCGAGCTGGGCGGCATCGGGATCCTGGTGAATAACGCGGGGACCGTTTCGCTGAGCGGCGGGGTGCTGAACGAAAAATCCGAGGATTGGGACCGCGTGATCGAAACCCAACTCAACGCCGCGTTCCATCTTTCCAAGCTCGCCGCGCCGTCGATGATCCGCCAAAAATCCGGAAAGATCATCAACCTGGGCAGCATGTACTCGTACTTTGGATCGGGGCTCGTTCCCTCTTACGCCGCCGCCAAAGGGGCGATCGTGCAGCTGACCAAATCCCTGGCCATCGAATTCGCCCCGCACAACATTCAAGTGAACGCCATCGCCCCGGGATGGATCGTAACCGACATGACGGCGCCGGTGCGGACTCTGCCCATGAACGACGAAATTCTGGCGCGCACTCCCGCCGGCCGATGGGGCCGACCCGAGGAAGTTGCGGGAACGGCCGTGTTTCTGGCCTCGCGGGCTTCCGACTTCGTGACCGGCACGACCATTCGCGTCGACGGCGGTTACGCGATTCGGTGAGATTTTCCCCTTCGAACTGAGAAAACCGGCGGTCGGCCGTTAGCGGCGGAACTTCGCGGACTTGAGGAGCTTCTTGGTCTCGTCGGCGACCAGGGTGCCGAGGCGGGTGGTGTGGACGGGGCGTTTCTTGCCGGGGATTTCGGCGGTGCGGTAGCCGCGCTTCAGAATCTTTTCGATGGCGGTTTCGATGGCCCGCGCGGCGTTTTCCATGCGGAAAGAGTAGCGCAGCATGAGCGCCGCGGAAGCGATGGCGGCCAGGGGGTTGGCGCGGTTGCGTCCGGCGATGGTGGGCGCCGAGCCGTGCACGGGCTCGTAGACGCCCGGGCCCTCGCCCAGGCTGGCGGAGGGCAGCAGGCCGATGGAGCCGGTGAGCATGGAAGCTTCGTCGCTCAGGATGTCGCCGAACATATTGTTGGTCAGGATGACGTCGAAGCTGGTGGGGCGGTCGATCAGGCGCATGGCGCAGGCGTCCACGTACAGGTGCTCGAGCTCGACGTCCGAGTAAGAGCGCGCGATGTGGTTCACCACGTCGCGCCACAGCCGCGAGGTTTCGAGCACGTTGGCCTTGTCGACAGAGGTGACCTTGCGCCGGCGCATGCGCGCCAACTGGAACGCCCGGTGCGCCACCCGCTCCACCTCGTGCTCGCGGTAGACCTCGGTGTTGATGCCCATGCGCTCGCCGTTCTTGGAAAAGATGCCGCGCGGGTTGCCGAAATAAATCCCGCCCATCAGCTCGCGCACAATCAGCAGGTCGGTGCCCTTCACGCGCTCGGGCTTGAGGGCGGAAATCTTGACCAGCGAGTCCAGAACCTTCGCCGGCCGCAGGTTCATGTACAAACCCATGCGCTGGCGCAGTTGCAACAGGCCCTGCTCGGGACGCACTTCGGGGCGCTTGTTGTCCCATTGCGGGCCGCCCACCGCCCCCAGCAGGATCGCCTGAGCATGATTGCAGAGGGAAATCGTTTCGGCAGGCAGCGGCACCGCCGTGGCATCCACAGCGCAACCGCCAATCAGTCCCGTTTGGAAACGAAATCGCGGGCCCAAAATCTCTTCCACCGCCTTCAAAACCTTGACGGCTTCGGCGACTACTTCGGGACCGATTCCATCCCCCGGCAAGAGTGTGACGCGAAAAAGACCTTGCATATCGTTAATTCTGTGGAGATTACAGGAAAGCCGGGGAGGAAAGCAAGAATTTTGAACGCTTGAAACGGTATAATCTCACGTCAATGCTGAAAAGGCCCTCAAGAATCACTTAAGATATTCATCACAAAAGACTTACGTGATAGGCAGCGGCAGTTGTGCCATCATCTTATTGAAAGAAAGTTACTTAGCTTGAATGTGGAGATTTCCACAAGGGCTGAAATGAATGAGATCATTGCGCTTTTGCGGCTTTGCGCCTTTGCGTGAGAGTGCCTCTTCTTCGCTCGAGCCGCAAAACCACTCACGCCAAGGCGCCAAGCTGGGCAGGGGCCAGTCTGGGAACCCACCCCCACGAGAGACCTAAAAACAGCAAGGGGCAGGTTTCGAAACCCGCCCCTACACGCACATTTCTCTTCTCTTAGTGTCTGAAATGCCCTCCCCTATGGCCAAAATGTCCACCCCAGCCGTAGAAGCCCACAAAGAATGGTCCAGGACCCCACCCCCAGGGGGAATACCACGGGTCCCACGCACCGTAATCGGAATAATAGAGGGACGGCCCGCGGCGGTAACGCGGCGGGTAGGGCTGGCTGCGGCGTTGCAGTCTGCCGCTGCCGTAGTCTCCCGGCTGCACGGGACGGAAGGCCGGCCCGCTGTGGGCTGTGGAAATGGTCACAGGGATTTGCAGTTGGAAAGTGAGGGTGCTTTCGGGAGGAATGACGGTGGGGTGGCCGCGCGTCAACAGCACGCCGGCCAGTCCTGCGCCGGCGCCGATGGCCGCGCCGATCCCGGCCCCTTCCCCACCGTGAGCCGCGCCCCCGATCACGGTGCCCACGCCCGCACCTGTGCCCACCACCTGCGCGTCGCGCCCGCGGGAGGTGCTTCCGTTGCCTTCAATCAGTTGCGTGTGGACGGGAATCTGCTGGCCGTCCACCAGCACCAGTTGCGTCAGCCTCACGCCCAGTTGCGAGGTGCCTTTGATGCGCCCGGCCTTCTTGGCCACCGCCACGCGTCCCACCACCGTCTGGCCGCGCCGCGCCACCACCCAGCCGTCCACTACCAGCGGCTGATCGAGCTCGGCGCTGAAGGCTTCCCCCACCTTGCTCTTGTCGCTGGACAGCAAATCGGAAACCCGTACCCGCACCAGCGTTCCGGCATCGAGCGTCAGCTTGGACGGCAAGGGCCGGTAGGCGGGCTCGGGCGCTTGCGATTCGTCCGCCGCCGGCGCCGGAGCGGGCTGCTCCTGCCCATTCTGCCCCGCCCAAAGCGGCAGCGCCAAGCAAGTGAGGATGGTGGCAAAGAGAATTACTGCGGAGGGCCCCAAGACCCGGGGGGCCTTTCCGGTTAATCCCAGGTACTCCATCGTTCCTCCCCGCCCCCCGACGGTTTAGGTTCTCAAATGTAGATGTAACACACGCGGCCCGGGGTTGCCAGGGCCCGGCGGCCCAGGCGCCGGGAGCTTAGGCGCTGGCCTCGGTCAGGCGCTCAAGCGAGGCGGCGTCGAGCGTCAGGCGCGCGGCCTCGATCAGGTCGTTCATCTGTTCGGGGCGCGTGGCGCTGGCGATGGGCGCGGTCACGCCGGGGCGCGACATCAGCCAGGCGATCGCCACCCGCGCCGGAGTCGACTGGTGCTGCTTCGCCACCTCGTCCCGGGCGGCGAGGATCTTGA
>JBJKQV010000439.1:0-2508 GCA_046704985.1 Terriglobia bacterium | reverse complement strand
GACACATCGACGGCCTGCGCATCGCCATGGTGGGCGACCTGGCGCAGGGGCGCACCGTGCGCTCGCTCGCCTATCTGCTCAGCAAGTTTCGCGACGTGCAGATCTCCTTCGTCGCCCCGCCCCTGCTGAGGATGAAAGAAGACATCCTCGAGCACCTGCGCGAGCACCAAGTGGCCTACCGCGAGGAGACGGACCTGGCGCGCGTGCTGCCCGAGGTCGAAGTGGTCTACCAGACGCGCATCCAGAAGGAGCGTTTCGGCGACCGCCTGGACGACTACCGCCAGTGCCGGGGCATTTACGTTCTCAACCGGGGCTCGCTGGCGCTGATGAAACCCGGCGCCATCATCATGCACCCGCTGCCGCGTGTGGATGAGATTGCCATGGAGGTGGATGCGGACCCTCGCGCCGCCTACTTCCGGCAGGCGCAGAACGGGCTCTACGTTCGTATGGCCCTGTTGAGTTTGGTGTTGCCGCCCGCCCACTGATTTTGTTTCCAGGTCCTTTGCCCTTTGGCCGATGAGGGGGTTAGGGGGTGACTGAATGGAAATTCCGAACCGGCAAAATCGAGTATACTTTGGTACTGGTACGGATGGGTCCTTGTCGCGGCGGTGAACTGGGGCGAAACTGTCACGCGAGATGGCGACAAGCAAAAAAACAAACCGACCTTCGCAAGGAGTAAACACCATGTCCATTGGCGCCCGCATTCGCGAACTTCGTGCCCAGAAGGGACTTTCGCAAGGCGACGTGGAGAAGGCCACCGGCCTCCTGCGCTGTTACACTTCGCGGGTGGAGAACGGCCACACGGTGCCTTCACTCGAGACCCTGGAGCGCTTTGCCGCGGCCCTGGGGGTGCCCCTCTACCGGTTGTTTCTGAGCGAGGAGAGTGCCTCCGCTGCGCCGCTTACCCCGCGCCAGAGCCTGGAAACGCTGGCCCAACTTCCGGGCGCGGAGGGTTCCGACGCCCGCTTCTTGCTCAAGCTCCGCGGTTATGTGGAACAGATTCCGGAGAATGACCGCGAGATGTTGCTTTCCCTGGCCAAGAAACTCGCCGCGCGCAAGGACCTCCCCAAGTCCTGAGCGGCTAGTGGCGGAAGTGTGCGGGCGAGGCCGGGGCAGACTTCGGCTGAGGTTCTTCGTGCTCGCCTCCGTCCGCGCGGCGCCTTTCTCCTCTCCCGGCCAGACGTTCCGTTCTTCCAGTGCTATAATTGCTTCCGTCTTTAGGGGGAAGTCACGGCAATCTTATCGAGTTAAGGCAGCAGGCGTACTCCCCGCCTCCGCACGCGGTGCGGGGGAAGAGCTGTCATGGAGCGGCCCCGCGCCGGGCCAGCGTTCGGCGGGCGGGGCGGCTGAGTGGTGAACGAGGTCCTGGAGGGCAGGAGAGAAGCCATGGCGGCGATTCTGGTGGTGGAGGCAGACGGGGCGACGCGCCGCCTGCTCACCGAGGAGCTCACGGGGGCGGGCTACGAGGTGGTCATCGTTGAGGACGGCACGCAGGGTCTTGAGGAGGTCCGGCAGAAGAACTTTGACCTGGTGCTGTTGGACGTAGAGATGCCGGGGCTGAACGGCCTGGAATCGCTGCAGCAGTTTCGCAACGCGCCGGGGAACCCGCGCGTGGTGGTGATGACGGCCGACAACCGGCCCCAGACCTGGCGGAGAGCCTTGCGCCAGCAAGCCTTCCGCTATCTTGCCAAGCCCGTGCAACCGGAAGCGTTGCGCGACTTGGTGCGCTCGGCGCTGGCTTCGCCTGCCGCGCCTCTGCCCATCGAGGTGATCTCGGCCATCCCAGGCTGGGTGGAACTGCTGGTGCCCTGCGATTTTGACGCCGCCGACCGCATCCAGAACTTCTTCGCCCAGTTGAAGGCCGACCTGCCGCTGGGCATCCGCGAATCGGTGGGCCGGGCGTTCCGCGAGCTGCTCCTTAACGCCGTTGAGTGGGGCGGCGGGCTGGATCCCATCCGCAAGGTGCTGATCCCCTGCCTGCGCACCTGGCGCATGGTGGTCTATCGCATCGGCGACCCGGGGCCGGGTTTCCGCATTGACAACCTTCCCCACGCCGCCATCCACTATCCCGCCGACCAGATCTTCGAGCACGTGCGGGTGCGCGAGGAGCAAGGCATGCGCAGCGGGGGGTTCGGCATCATGCACGCCCAGGCCACCGCAGACGAGCTGCTCTATAACGAGGCGCGGAACGAAGTGGTCTTCATCAAATACCTCGACCCTCCCGAGAAGCCTTAGCAGCGCCTCTCCGCGCGTGGGCTCACTGCGGCTTGACCAGCACCAAAGGCTGGCTGAGCGTGAAGCTGAGCCGGGTTTCCGGTCCCAGCACGATATCCTGGCGTCCGGTGGCGTAAGCGGCCGCCGTCCCGCCGCCTGCTCCCGCCGCCGCGCCGATGGCCGCGCCCTTGCCGCCTCCTGCCAGCGCTCCCAGCAAGGCGCCTCCCACCGCCCCTCCGCCCATCCACGCGGCGTCGTGCTTTTTGTGCGAGTGCCCATAGCGCACGTCGGTGG
>JBJKQV010000438.1:0-5768 GCA_046704985.1 Terriglobia bacterium | reverse complement strand
GGGATGTAGGCCTCCACCTGTGCGCCCCGCGCGCGCAGCGCCGTCAGCAGCACCACCACCGCCATGGTGCCGTCCACGTCGTAGTCGCCGTAGATCAGGATCTTCTCGCGCCGCTCGAGGGCGCGCTCCAGGCGCGCCACCGCCTCCTTCATCCCCGCCATCAGCCAGGGGTCGTGAAGGTCGTCCAGGCGGGGATGGAGAAAGGGCCGGGCGTCGGCCGACGTCGAGGCGCCGCGCAGAATCAGCAGGCGCGCCATGACCGGCGTCACACCCAGGCGGCGCGCCAGCTGCGCCACTTCCTGCGCATTCACGGTGGGAATTATCCAACGCATGAAACTCCACCCATCGTGACAGAGCGCGCGGCAGGTTGCAAGCCGCGGCCGTCGAGCCGGGGGAAAGTCAAGACTTGGCCGGAACGAAAATCTCGGCGGGATTGCCCAGGTCGCGGGCGGAGGGGGTAATGATGGTGCGCGGGCCGACATAAATCTTCTGCCCCTTGGCCAGCGCCTGGCGTACGTCCTCTTCGCTGACGAAATCCACCGCGCGGGGCGGCGGAGGGGGCGCGGCGGGGGGATTGGAAGCGGGAGCCGCAGCAGCCGGCGCCGCAGCGGCGGGCGCCGCCGGGGCAGGGTTGGCCGCGCGCGCCTCGGTCAGGCGGTCAATGAGCCGGGAAATTTCCGGCGAGAGCGCCGCCACCACCGACGCGGTCACCGTGCGCGGCGCCGCGGGCGGAGCGGAGGGAAGAACGGGCGAGGGTGCGGAAGAAACTCCGGCGGGAAGAATGGCCGCCGGCCCCATCTCGCTGTACGTCCGCGTCCGCATCTTGCCGCCCTCCAGGACGTTTGCCGGGCGCTTCTCGTAGGCCAGCCGCTTGATGTTGAGCAGGTGCAGGGGCGAGATGTTGTCGGAGGTGATGTTGTTGCCCGGCGTGCCGCAGCCGAGCGAAAGCGACGGAAACAGCCGCGTCGTGTACCCGACCGAGCCATAGGAAGCGGGCGAGTTGACGATCATCCGGAAGGCCGGGAGCTTCAGCCCGAACTCGCGGATCACCCGGTCGTCGGTGGCGTGGATGGACATGGTGTGGCCCATGCCTCCGAAGCGCAGAAAGCGCTCGCACACCTCCAGACCTTCCTTGGTGTCCTTGACCACGTAAAAGGAGAGCACGGGTGAGAGCTTTTCGGCCGAGAGCGGATACTTGCGCCCGATGCCGTCGAGCGGCGCGACCAGGGCCCGCGTGCCCGCGGGAACGTCGAAGCCCGCCGCGCGCGCAATCTTTTCCGCCGACTGCCCCACCATCTGGGAGTTGACGCGGAAATTGGGCAGGATGAGCACCTGCGCCACCGCCGCCGCCTGCTCGGGCGAGAGGAAATAACCTCCCAGGCGGCTCGCCTCTTCCTTCGCCTGCGCCGCCACCGCCGATTCCACCACCATGTGCTGCTCGGAGGAGCAAAGCGTTCCGTTGTCGAAGCACTTGCCGGTCAGGATATCGGCCGCCGCTTTGCGAACGTCCGCGGAGGCGTGGATGTAAGCGGGCACGTTGCCCGGCCCCACACCCAGCGCCGGCTTGCCGGAGCTGTAAGCGGCGCGCACCAAGCCCGTGCCGCCGGTGGCCAGGATGATGGCCGTCAGCCGGTGGTGCATCAGCTCGTGGGTGGCCTCGTTGGTCACTTCCGTCAAGCAGTTCAGCGCCCCCTCGGGAGCTCCTGCCTGCCGCGCCGCCTCGTCCAGAATGCGCACCGTCTCCGAAATGCAGCGCACGGCGTTGGGGTGGGGGCTCATCACCACCGCGTTGCGCGCCTTGAGGGAAATCAGCGCCTTGAAGATGGCCGTCGAGGTGGGATTGGTGGTGGGAACGATGGCCGCCACCACGCCGGCGGGCACGGCGATTTCCACGACGCCGTTCACCGCGTCCTCGCGGACGACGCCCACGGTCTTCAGGTCTTTGATGCGCGCGTAAACGTCCTGGGAGGCGAAGAGGTTCTTGACCACCTTGTCGGCCACTACGCCGTAGGTGGTTTCCTCGACCGCCAGGCGGGCCAGGGGCTCGGCGTGGCGCTTCGCCGCTTCCGCGCAGGCGCGCACCGCGGCGTCAATCTGCTCCTGGGAAAAATGCTCGAGGCGCGCCTGAGCTTCCGCCGCCCGTTCCAGCAGGCGGCGGACTTCCTGGATGGATTGGAGATCACGGTCCATAAGACAGTGACAAGTAAAAAGTGACAAGTGACAAGCTGCAAGCGGCGCGAACGCGACAGCACCCGCTCATCACTTGTAACTGGCCACTACTTCTTGCCGGTCAGCGAACCGCCGGGCAGAATCTTTTCGGCCTCGCTGTGAGGACGAGGGATGACGTGCACGCTGACCAGCTCGCCCACGCGCCGGGCGGCGGCCGCGCCGGCGTCGGTGGCCGCTTTAACCGCGCCCACGTCGCCGCGCACCATCACCGTCACGTAACCCGCGCCGATGTACTCCTTGCCGATCAACACCACGTTGGCGGCCTTCACCATGGCGTCGGCGGATTCAATCGCCCCCACCAGACCGCGCGTTTCGATCATCCCCAGAGCTTCCAAACTCATGCTGCCTCCCTAAGCAAACGAGAACAACGCGATAGAACGTAACACGAACCGCGCAAGCGTGCAAGACGCCGGCGTCAGGTTCGAATGCCTTCGCCCGCCAATGCGATGTTGTCACGGGTGGTGTTCTTGACCAGATACATGGCCTCGTCGGCCATGCGCAGGATCTCTTTGCGCGTGCGCGCGTCGGTGGGAAACGCCGCCACCCCGAAGCTGGCCGTGAGCCGGATGTTCAGCCCTTCGTCGGAGAAAAAGACGGAGGAATTGAGCAGGTCGCGGACGCGGCGCACCACGCGCAGGGCGCTGGCCTTGGAGGTCTGCGGCAGCAGCACCACGAACTCGTCGCCGCCGTACCGGAAGGCGTAGTCAATCAGACGCAAGTTGCCCTTGATCAGGTCGCCGATCATCCACAGCAGCTTCGAGCCCACCAGGTGCCCGTGCGTGTCGTTGACCTGCTTGAAGTGGTCGAGGTCGATAAAGAACACCGAGAACTCGTAATTGTAGCGGCTGGAGCGGTAAATCTCCGCGTCCAGCACGAAGTGCAGGTGGCGGGCGTTGTAGAGCGCCGTACAGTCGTCGGTGATGGTCAGCTCGTGGATGCGCTGCACGTAGCGGGCGTTTTCCAGGGCGATGGCGGCGTAGTCGGCCAGGTTCTTGAGGATGGGGATGTCTTCCACCCGGAAGCTCTCGCGCCCCAGGCAGTTGATCAGCTCGATGACTCCCAGCACTTTCTCCCGCCCGCGGATGGGCACGCAGATGACCGAGCGCGTGTCGGTCTGGGTCAGCTCGTCGAACTTGGCGGAGAATCGCTTGTCCTTGCGCACGTCGTCGACCAGCACCGGCTCGCCGGTCTGCGCTACCCAGCCCGCGATGCCTTCGCCCAGCTTCAGGCGCACGTCCTTGAGCTTGTTGGCCCCGGCGCCGATGGCGATCTCGAAGTAGAGCTCTTCGCTCTTCTCGTCCACCATCAGCAGCGACCAGGTGTCGGGTTGCAGGAGGTCGCTGATCTTCTCCATGATGGTCTGCAGGATTTTCTGCAGATCGAGCGTGGAGGCGAGCGCCTTCCCCACCTCATGGAAAAGCGAGAGGCGCTCGATTTGGCGTTTCAGCTCATCGACTTGCGCTTGCGAGTTCTTTTCCGCCATGTACTTTTCTAACCCTTTTAAGTTCTTAACTTTTAAACCATCGGCGCGCCATTTTCAACTGCTTTTTGGAAGGCGGGCGGGGCGTTGGCCCCTTCGCTACCCCCGGCGCCTTGGCCAGAGGGCCCAGGAGATTATTTGACACTGCCCGCCTGTGGAAATATCATGAGCGCCGGCAGTGCGCCCAAGACGCCGGGTCGGGATCATGGGATCGTTTGGCGAAAATCTGCGGCGGGAACGCGAGATGCGCGGCGTTTCCCTGGAAGAGATTTCCAACGCCACCAAAATCGGCGTGCGAGCGCTGCAGGCCTTGGAGGATGAACAGTTTACCAAGCTGCCGGGAGGAATCTTCACGCGCAGCTTCATCCGCAGCTACGCACGCTACCTGGGGCTGGACGAAGAACCCATCCTGGCGGAATACCACCTGCTGGTGCCCGGCGACGAGGGCGCAGACCTGCAGCGGATCGGCCAGCAGCGGCCGCCCAAACCCCAAGCGCGCGCGCGCACCCCGCTGGTGGCGCTGCTGGGCGCCACGGCGTTGATTGGCGGCGGCTACGTCCTCTACCGCCACGCACACCGGCCCGTGCGCTCGCTGTTCCCCGGCCGCTCCCCGGCCACCGCCTCGCACCCGAGCACGTCCCCGGCCTCGCAACCCGCACGCGCGGCGACAGTTCCGGGCGCCGCCGAAAGCACATCTCCCGGCGGCTCGACGCCCGACGCCGCGGCCGCCACTCAGGCCGTGCCCAAACAGGGACTGGTGCTGCAAATCGCAGCCACGCAACGAACCTGGGTCTCGGTGGAAGCGGACGGCAAACAGGTGATGCAGCGCATCATGGAGCCCAACGAGATTCAGACCCTGCGCGCGCAGCAGTATTTTGACGTTATCACAGGCAACGCGCAGGGGGTTGTGCTGACTTTGAACGGCCAGACCTTGAAGCCCCTGGGGCACCAAGGCGAGGTGAAAAAGGTCCGCTTGACCGCCGCCGACCTCAACCATTCGGCCCCCTGAGGATTCGCCATGCCGTCACGGGTTATTGATACGTTGCGATCGGGTGCCGCGCCTGCAGTCGTCCGCCGCAAGGGAGCGCACGGCGAGTTGCCGGTGACCGTCGCCGAAAAGATTGAAATCCTGGTGCTGCTGGCCGCCGACCCGGACGAGCAGATTCGCGCCCAGGCTGCCCTGACGCTGGGCGACTGGAACGCCGAAGACCTGAAACACCTGCTCGCTTCCAGCTTGACTCCCCAGGATGTTCTGCTGCACTTGGCCAGGCATCTGGTGCCCGGCCGCCCGGAATTGATGGAAGCGCTGCTGGCCAATCCCACCGCCCCGCCCGAAGCCCTGGAATCCTTCCGGGAAGCGCTGCCCGCCGAGGGGGAGGAAACCGCCGCGGACGGCGACAAACCCGTCGAGAAGAAACGGCAGACTCTCCTGCAACGGATCAACGCCATGCCTCCGGCGCAGAAAATTAAGACGGCGCTGACCGGCAACCAGGAGGAGCGCCTGGTGCTGATCCGCGACTCCAACAAGCTGGTGGCCCGCGCGGTGCTGCAATCGCCCAAGCTTTCCGACGGCGAGATCGAGGCCTACGCCTCGATGAAGAACGTCACCGAGGAGGTTCTGCGCCTTATCGCCTTGAACCGCGCCTTCATGAAGAATTACACGGTGGCGCGGGCGCTGGTCTTCAACCCTCGCACCCCCATCGACGTCGGGCTGCCCCTGCTCAACCGCCTCAACGAACGCGACCTCAAAGGTTTGGCCCTCAACAAGGGCGTCGCCGAAACGCTTCGTAGCCTGGCGCACAAGATGTTCAAGCAGCGCCAGGAAGCGCACAGGTCCAAGATTCCCACCGGCCATCATTAGGATTGAAGCGAATTGCCCGCCGGGTTGCCGAGGGTTGGCGTCTCAGAGGGTGAGTTGTGCGAGCAGCCGGTCGAGCCAGCGCGCCAGGTTGCGGGAGGCCAGCCGGCCGGTCTCCAGAACCTCGCGGTGGCTGAGCGGCCGGCGGTTGAGCCCGGCGGCGCGGTTGGAGATCACGGCCACCGCGAGCACGCGCAAACC
>JBJKQV010000437.1:0-10834 GCA_046704985.1 Terriglobia bacterium | reverse complement strand
TGCATTTCGTAGCTCAGCCGGTTGTCGTCGCGCCCCTGCCGGCAGTGGAGAAAGGCGCGGCAGGCAAAGAGAAAATCCGCGGCGCGCGCCGCCTCGTGTTCCTCGCTCCGCGCCAGCTTTTCCCCTTCCCCCTCGCCGCCCAGTGCAGAGATGAGGCTCAGCCAGCGCGCCACGTGGGCGTCGCGCAACCCGCCGGGAGAATCCTTCACGTCGGGCTCGAGATGAAAAATCGTGCCGCCGAATTTGGTGCGGCGGCGCGCGGTCAACTCCGCGAGCGCGCGCTGGAGTTCCGGCCGCTCGCGCCGCACCAGATGGGGCAGCACACGCTCGCGCAGGCGCGCGAATAGCTCTTCGTCGCCGGCCAGATACCGCGCGTCGAGCAGTGCCAAGGTGAACTCGGCGTTGGAGCGCTGAAACTCCCCGCACTCGTCCAGGGTTCGTGAGGTCGAGCCCAGGCGCAACCGCAGGTCCCAAAGTTCCCGGCAGAGCGCCGCCACGCCTTCCCTCCGGCGCTCGGCGACCGCGGCGTCGAGGGAGAGAAACAGCAGGTCCACGTCCGAGTGCGGAAACAGTTCCCGGCGGCCGTAGCCGCCCAGCGCCACGGCGCAAAAGCTCATGGGCCCGGCGAGCTCGGGCAAAATCCAGCGCGCGTAGAGCTCGCGCACCAGTGCGTCGAGGAGCGCCGCGCGCGCCGCCGCCAGGGTGCGCCCGTCGCCCGTAGCTTGGAAGCGCCGCTCGAGCGCGGCGCTTTCGGCCGGATAATTCGACAAGCTGGAAAGGCTCTTGGTCACGGGCGGGCTCACGGCGGGAAAAGGGAGCGAAAATCTACAAGGCGTTTTCGCCGCGCTCCTCGTTGCGAATGCGGATTACTTCCTCGACGGGTGAAATGAAAATCTTGCCGTCGCCGATCTTTCCCGTCTTGGCAGCCTTGAGGATGGCTTCGACGGCCGGCTCGACGAGCGCCTCGGGCAGAACCATCTCCAGCTTGAGCTTGGGCAGCAGGTCCACCGTGTATTCGTTGCCGCGGTAGACTTCCGTGTGGCCCTTCTGGCGGCCGTGGCCGCGCACTTCCGAGACCGTGAGGCCGCTCACTCCCGCTTCGAGCAGCTCATCCTTCACCGCCTCGAGCCGCGAAGGCTGAATAATCACTTCCAGCTTTTTCATCGTCGCCTCCCCGGCCTAGAAATTGTAGGCTTCCTCGCCGTGTTGCGAGAGGTCGAGTCCCTGGATTTCGTGCTCCTCGGGAACGCGCACGCCGATCGTCCAATCGACCAGCTTCAGAATGACGAAGGTCCCGACCGCCGCCAGCGCCCAAGCGATGCCCACCGCCACGAACTGGTTGAGCAGTTGGTGCGCGTTGCCGTCCACCAAGCCCACCGGCAGCGCCTTCCCCGCCGCGTTCTTGAAGATGGGATTGACGGCAGCGGTGGCGAAGACGCCCGTCAGCAGGGCGCCGATGGTTCCGCCCGCCCCGTGCACGCCGAAGGCATCGAGCGAATCGTCGTAGCCGAACCAGCCCTTGACCTTGCTCACCATCAGGTAGCAGAAAATTCCGGCAATGAATCCGATGGCCAGCGCCGCCATGGGGCCCACGAACCCGGACGCGGGGGTAATGGCCACCAGCCCCGCCACCGCCCCCGAAACCGCACCCAGCACGCTGGGCTTGCCGTGGTGCATCCACTCGGCCAGCGCCCAGCCGATCGCCGCCGCCGCCGCGCCGAAATGCGTGGCCACAAAGGCGCTGGTGGCCAGTGTCCCGGCTGACAGCGCGCTGCCGGCGTTAAAACCGAACCATCCCACCCAGAGCAGGCACGCCCCGATGACGCTCAACACCACGCTGTGGGGCGGCATAGGCCGCTTCGGAAAGCCCAAACGCTTGCCCAGATAAATCGCGCAGACCAGCGCCGAAACTCCCGAGGTGACGTGCACCACCGTGCCGCCGGCGAAATCCAGTGCGGGGAAAGCCCCTCCCCCCGCGGCGTTCAGCAGTCCGCCCTTGCCCCACACCATGTGCGCCATGGGGTCATAGACAACCACCGACCAGAGGATCATAAACACCACCATGGCGCTGAACTTCATGCGCTCGGCAAAGGCCCCGGTGATCAGCGCCGGGGTGATGATGGCGAACATCAACTGGAAGATCATGAAGGTCTGGGCGGGAATGGTGGGCGCGTAGGTGGGGTCGGGCGCGCCGCCCACCCCGCGCAGAAAGACGTTGGACAACCCGCCGATGAAACTCGTGCCGCTGCCGAACGAGAGACTGTAGCCGACCAGCGCCCACAAGACCGTCACCACCGCCATGAGGGCAAAGCTCTGCATCATGGTGGCCAGGACGTTCTTCTTTCTCACCAGGCCGCCGTAAAACAGCGCCAGCCCCGGCCCCGACATCAGCAGCACCAGCGCTGCGCAGATCAGCATCCAGGCGTTGTCGCCGGCGCTCTGCGCCGCGGCCACCTGCCGCTCGAGCGCCGCCACGCGGGCGGGCGAAACGGCGGCGGAGGTGGCAGGCACGGAAGCCGAGGAGGAGGCGGGCGCCGCCGTCTGCGCCGCCGCCACTCCCCCACAGAGCCATACCGCCAGCAACACCCCTGCCAGGATTCTTCTCATGACTCCCTAACCCTCAATGGATACCTTGGATGCGCCCTGGAACGAAGCGGCATTATAGTGAGCGCCGGCCCGCAAGCCCAATCAAATCGCTTTATGCCCGGGATAAAAAACCTTGCGCGAAGCGCCGCGCCGGGCGGCCGGCGGGCGGTGGTAAGATGGAGTTGGCTGCGGACGCGGCGCGGGAAGCCATTCGCCGGCGCCCCCCGGCGGCAAGGACCGAAACATGCGCGCTTACGTGCTCATCAACGTTCATCGCGGCAAGGTGCGGGAGGTAGTCGAAGCGCTCAGCGCCCTGGAGGGCGTGCGCCACTGCGACGCCTGCTGGGGATTGCCCGACGTCTTCGCCTACGTGGAAGTTCGCGATGAGCGGACGCTCAACGTGCTGGTGATGGACACCATTCAGAAGATGGAAGGTGTGGACCGCACCGAAACCCACATCGCCATGGAATGACCCGCCGCGCGGCGCCTACCAGGAATCGGCGGGAAAGCTGTGCCCCCAGAAATTTTCCAGGGAAGTGATCTCCAGACCCACGGGAATTTTGCGGGTTTCCGGGTCTGGCTCGCCTAGGTGCACCACGCGGAAGGATTCCTCTTTCTCGGAATTGGCGCGGCGCACCGAAACCGTGGCGCCCAGGCGCAGCTTTCGGGTCGTCAATACCCGCGCGCCGAACTTGCCCACGTCCACGGTTTCAGCCGGCTCGTTAAAGGTATGGTGCTCGCTGTCTTTGCCGTTGATGATCACCGGAACGCGCAACGGCAGGCGCGAAGTTCTTCGCCGGGCATGCGGAATCGACATAGCTCCTCGCTCTCGAGTGCCTGAGTCCTTCGGCGCGATTATACCCCACTTCACTCCGCACCCAAAAAGCGATGAGATGGAAAAACAGGATGGTCCGGGATGCGCAACCGGCGGCAGGGCGCCTAGGCGGCGCGTTCAGAGCGTGAGCGGCGGCGCGCGGAGTGCCCGAGGCGCCCCGCGCGGGGCGCCGACCCGGCCGGTGGAGCCCAGGCCAGGGTGTCGCCTCCCTGGCTCTTGGCCCGCTCCAAGGCCTCGGCGGCGGCGCCCACCAGTTCTCGCACCTCGGCGTGCCGCCCCTTTCCCAGGGAGCTTCCGCCGGCGCTGAAGGTGAGGTGGACGGTGCCGCCCGGCAGGTCCATCGGACCCTCGCGGAAGGCAGCGCGCAGGCGCTCGGTGCACGCGCGGGCGCGGTCGGCATCGGTTTCCGGCAGCACCAGCAGAAACTCCTCACCCCCATAGCGTCCTACCGTATCCCAGGCGCGCGCGCCGGATTGCAGGCGGCGGGCGGCTTCGCGCAAGGCCACGTCGCCGGCCATCGTCCCGAAGCGTGCGTTGACCCTCCGGAAACCGTCCAGGTCGGCCATCACCACGCTCAGGCAGGTTCCCTGCCGCTCGCTGCGCGCCAGTTCGCGCCCCAGGGTCTCCAACACTCCCACGCGGTTCCACAGTCCGGTCAGGGGATCGTAGGCGGAACGAAAGCGCAGGGTGTCACGCGCCGAGCGCAGCGCTTCCTGCAACGCCAGAATGCGCCGCCCGGCGCGCAGACGCGCCCGCAGTTCTGCGGCGTCGAAGGGCTTGGCCAGGTAATCGTCGGCGCCCGCTTCCAGCCCCGCCACGACGTCGCGCTTCTCCCCCCGCACGGTAAGCAGCAGCACATAGGTATAAGGTTCCGTGGGGGCGCTGCGCAGCTGGCGGCAGACCTCCAATCCGTCTTTGCCAGGCATCATCCAGTCGAGGATGGCCAAGCGCGGAGCGTCCTCGCCCTCCAGCGCCCGCACAGCTTGCAAGCCGTCCGCGGCCGTCACCACCTCGTAGTGCCATTCGGCCAGCAGCAATTCCAATTCGCGCCGGTAAACCGCATCGTCGTCCGCAACCAGAATCTTCATAACCCGCCCTCGCGGCGAAGCTGTTTTAGCTCCGTAAGCAACTTCGCCATTTCTTCCTGAAGTTTTTGCAGGATTCCCGCGGCGCCGTCCAGATTTCCCCGGCGCCCCAGGTTTTCCAGCTCATCGGCGGCCGCGCAAACTCCCTGCGCGTCGAAGTTGGCCGCCGAGCCCCGCAACTGGTGTGCGGCGAATTGCAGGCTCTCTGTATCGCCGCGCTCCGCCGCCTCGCGCAGCGCTTCCAACAGCAAGCCCGCGTTGCCCTCAAAGAGCCTCGCCATCTCGGCCAGTAGTTCGACATCGCCGCCCACGCGGCTGAGCAGCTGGGCGCGCGGGACGGGCACGTGCCTTTCGGCCGACGCCCCCGAGGCGCCCGAACATGCCGCCTCGATTTCCGCCAGGAACGCGCGCGCCTGTAGGGGCTTGGCCACGTAGCCGTCCATCCCCGCCGCCCGGCAGCGCTCCCGGTCACCCTTCATGGCGCGCGCCGTCATGGCCACCACCGGCAGGTGGCGCCCCGTCATCTTTTCACGGGCACGGATCTTCCCCGTGGCCCTCAGGCCGTCCATCTCCGGCATCTGGACATCCATCACCACCACGTCGAATTTCCCATCTGTTCCCTCCAGTTTCTCCAGGGCTTCCCGGCCGTTCCCGGCCAGGGTTACCGCGTGCCCTTCGCGCTCCAGCAAGCGCGCCGCCAGGCGCTGGTTGACGGGGTTGTCTTCCACCACCAGGACGCGCAGGCGCTGACGCGCCTCGCGCAGCACGTGGCGGGTGACCAGTACGGGGCTGGCTTTCTTCCGTCCCAGGACCATCTGGATGGCGTCCAGCAGGTCGGAGCGGCGGATGGGCTTGACCAGGTACGCGTCAATGCCCAAGTCCCGGCAGCGCGCCGCGTCCCCACGTTGCCCCGCCGAAGTCAGCATCATGATGGTGGCCGCGGCGAGCTGCGGATCGTGTTTGATCTTTTCCGCCAGAGAGAAGCCGTCCATGTCGGGCATCTGGGCGTCCACGAGCACCAGCGGAAAGGGCCGTCCCGCCTGCCGGCTTTCCGTCATCAGCGCCACACCCTCCGTCCCCCCGGCGGCGAGCTCGGGAAGCATCTCCCAGTGGCGGAGCATGGCGTCGAGAAGGCGGCGATTGGTGGCGTTGTCGTCCACCACCAGCACGCGCAGGCCGCGCAGGTCGGGGGCCTCGGCGGCGAGCGGCTCTGCCTCCGCCGTGGCGGGCGAGCGCTCCAGGCGTGCCGAAAAGTGAAACGTACTGCCCTGCCCCACGGTGCTTTCCACCTCCAGGCGCCCGCCCATCAGCTCCACCAGTTGCCGCGAGATGGCCAGGCCCAGTCCCGTGCCCCCGTAGCGGCGGGTCATGGAGCCGTCCGCCTGTGCGAAGGCGTCGAATATCTCGCGCTGCTTGTCGGCGGGAATGCCGATGCCCGTGTCGCGCACCTCGAAGCGCAAGCGGGCGTCCTCGTCAGTCACCCCCTCGGCAGTTACCCGCAGCAGGATTTCGCCTCGCGCCGTGAACTTGATGGCGTTGCCGACCAGGTTGATCAACACCTGGCGCAGGCGCGTGGGGTCGCCGCGCACCTCGACGGGAACTTCGGGCGCAATCTCGTAGGCGAGCTCCAGGCCCTTCTGGTGAGCGCGCGGCGCCAGGCTGCGCAGGGTGTGCGTCAGGTTGTCGGGCAACTTGAAATCCATCACGTCCAGGGTCAGCTTGCCCGCCTCGATCTTGGAGAAGTCCAGGATGTCGTTGATGAGGGTCAGTAGGCTGTCGGCCGACTCCTTGACCATCTCCAGGTACTCGCGCTGCTGGCGGTCCAGGAGGGTGTCGAGGGCCAACTCGGTCATGCCGATGATGCCGTTCATGGGGGTGCGAATCTCATGGCTCATGTTGGCCAGAAACTCCGACTTGGCGCGGTTGGCCGCCTCGGCGGCGTGCTTGGCCTGTTCCAGCTCCTTTTCCGCCCGCTGGCGCTCCGTGATGTCGCGCGCGATGCCGTGCAGCCCCACCACCCGGCCCTCCACCATCAGCGGCCGCATGCGGATGCTGACCGGGACTCGCCGCCCCTGCTGGCTCTCGAGTTCCAGCTCCACCGTCTGCCCGCCTTCCGGCCGCGCCCCCTCGCCGAGCAACTGCCTGGCGTGCTCCGCGTGGGGCGGAGGAACCAAGTCGCCAAGCCTCAGGCGCAGGGCCTCGGCCTGCGTGTAGCCGGTGAGCCGCTCGCCTTCGGCGTTCAGGGAGGTGAAGCCGCCTTGCGGGTCGCAGGTAAAAACCATGTCGCTGGCCTTTTCGAACAGCTCGCGGTAAGTCTCTTCCAGGCCAGCGACGCGCTGCAGTCGCTGCAGCAACATGCCGGTCTGCTCCTGCAAGCGCCGGCGGAGCAGCCACGCCCAGATGAGCGCCCCTGCTGTCAGCAGCGACAGCACGCCCAGCCACCCGGGCGTCCACCCGGTCAGGTGCAGGGTGAGGACTACGGCGCCGAACAGGACGGCCAGGCGAACGGTCCCAGACCCCAGCAGGCGGGTGAGAGGGCTCGCGGGCGGCGACACCTCAGCTTTCATGGCTCCGCCTTCTCGTGCGCCAAGTCCCGGGCGGCGATCTTCTCGAAGCATTCCGGACAGATTCCGTGCGTAAACTGCGCCTGCGTGTGCTCGCCCAGGTAAGCTTCCACCTGCTGCCAGTAGTTCTTGTCGTTGCGAATCTTCTTGCAGTAGGCGCAGATGGGCAGCAAGCCCTGCAGGGTGCGCACGCGGCGCAGGGCGGCTTCCAGTTCGCGTACGTGCGCGGCGAGGCTTTCCTGCAAATCCAGAATGCGCTGCCCCACCTGCAACCGGGCGCGCAGCTCTTCGCGGTCAAATGGTTTGACCAGGTAATCGTCGGCACCTGCGCGCAAGCCGCGCAACACGTCCTCCTTCCTCCCGCGCGCGGTCAGCAGCAGCACGTAGGTTCCGGCGTGGGGCGGGGAGCGGCGAATCTTTGCGCACAATTGCAAGCCGTCCAGGGCCGGCATCATCCAGTCGAGAATAGCCAGGCGCGGAGGATGAGCGCCGACGTCGCCGGCCCGCCCTTCGGCGGCGAGCACGGCCAGGGCTTGCCAAGCCGCTTCGCCGTCGCACGCCTCCACTACGTCGTATCCCCAGCCGCGCAGAGTGACGGCAAGAAATTGCCGCGAAACGGCGTCGTCATCGGCAATCAGTACACGCATCGGGCCACCTGAGAGCAGCGCGGGAAATAGCTTGGCCTCACCGCGAGGGTGCGGCCGCGCAAACGGCCGGGGCGCGAGCCTCCGCCTCCGGGAGAACTCCGTCGGGCGACGCCTCGTCTCCCCTGCCCTTCTCAGTCAGTTCTTCGGCAGAAATCCCCGCGGGCTTGAGCGGGAAGAAAGATACCTTCAGGCCGGGACGACCCGGGCCGCCGGGGAAGGAGGGAAAGGCGCCGCGCGTTCCGGGCGGAGTTTCAGCGCCTCACTTCGCTGAGCGTGCTCGCCTGGCGCAACTGTTCCGCCGCCTGCTCGGGTGGCAAGGAGTTGTAATAAACCTCCTTGACGCTGTAGGAGCGGTCCTCGAAGGGGCGCAAGGGAAGGATTTCAAAGTGCCAGTGCGAGTCGCCGGCCAAGGTTCGCCAGTGGCCGCTCTTCTCGAACTTGGCGTGGGTATTGGGGCAGGTGTGCAGCACCAGGTGATAGGCCGTGGTCACCTGCTCCAGACGCCGCAGCACCGACTTGAGGAAGCGCGCCAGGTGCAGTTGCGCCTCCCAGCTGGTCACATCCTGTTCGAAGGAGTGATGGTGGTCGAGGGGCAAGATCCAGGTTTCGAAGGGGAGACGCGAAGCGAAGGGGCAGAAAGCGGCGTAGCGGTCGTCCCACTCGACGGCGCGCGCCTGATGCTTCAATTCCTGTCTCACAATGTCGCAAAGCAGGCAGCGCTCCTTCATTTCGAAGTAGCGCGCCGAGGAACGCAGCTCGTAGTGGATGCGGCGCGGAATGAAGGGCATGGCGGTGATTTGCGAATGCGGGTGCTCCAGCTCCTGCCCCGCCTCCAGGCCCTGGTTGCGGAAATAGGTCACGTAGCGAAAGCGCGGATCCTTCTTCAATTCCCCAATGCGCCACACGACGGCGCGCAGAATCTGCGCCAGGTCTTCGTCTTCCTGCGCGGAGAGGGTGCGCCGGTGGTCGCGGCTTTCGATGACGATTTCGTGCGCTCCCACCCCGCGCATCTTGTCGTAGATGCCTTCCCCGCGCCGGTTGGGCTCCTCCTCGATGCGGTAGAGGGGACGCAGGTGCGGCACCACCCGCACCCGCCAGTCGGCCTGGCGGTACGGGTATTCATAGAGAATCTCACTCGGGTCGTGACAGAGCGCGCAGTGGCCGTTGGCAGGCCAGGGCTGCACGCCGTCTTCCTGGATGACCCAACTTTGGGTTACGGGATCTTTGCGGAGTTCCATGCCTACTCCCTCTCTCCCCGTCCGCTGGCGGGCGCGGGGAGGCATAAGCTCCGACCCGTTGGTCTGCCGGGGGCAGGGCCGCTGGAAATTGGGGACAGCAAATCACCAGGGTTGGGAACGGGCAGTTCGGCCATGGGGGTCAGGATCAGAGTTCAAAATCTACCTGAGGGGGGGCATGGTGTCAAGCAGACTCAATGTCCTTTGCCCCCAGTAGTGGTAGGCTCCTACACGCCAGTACACTAGATGCAGTGGTTAACGGATGGAGCATCCCGGGCCGCGCCCAGGGGCCGGAGGGGCGCTTGACCGCAAGGCGTATAATGGCCAAAAATCCGCATCTGGCAATCCGTGTGCGTGCGTGAGGGGCTGCGGCGCCCCGGAGGGGCGGGGCGGCTACGCTAAGGTGTCGTTACGAGGTGCCGAGATGGTCATTCAGTGTAAGCATTGCGGGGTGGCGCTGAAGGTTGATGACGCGCGAGTGCCCGCGACTACCTTCCGCGTGAAATGCCATCAGTGTCACAACTTGCTGACGGTGGAGCCACCCAAACCCGGCGCGGCAGCGGAACGTTCCGCCGCAACGCCCCCGGCGGCGCCCGCCGCAAGTCCGGCAGCCTCTCCGGCCGCAGCGCCTCCCCCCGCGCCGGCGCCCGCTGCTGTTCCCCCGGCGCCGCAAGCAACTGCCCCCGCGCCCGTGGGCACGCACTACCTGCAAAAGATCGGTCTCTTTCGCGCCCTTTCCTTCAACGAGTGCAAGATCGTGGAAAGCCTGCTGAAGCCCCACGAGTTTGCGCCCCAGCAATCGATCGTCAAGGAAGGCGGCCCGGGCGACTCCATGTTTTTCATTCAGAGCGGCGCCGTCGAGGTGCGGCGGCGCGATCCCAACACCGGAATCGATTTCCTGCTCACCGAGCTGAAGCCGGGGGCGTGCTTTGGCGAGATGGCGTTGCTGACCGGCAAGCCGCGCGCCGCCACGGTGGTGGCCATCGAGCCCACCACCTGCGGGGTGCTGGTGCAGAGCGATTTCCAGGAGTTGCTGGTTTCCCACCCGCAGATCGGACTGTCGCTCAGCCGCATGCTCGCCGAGCGCCTGGACGAAGCCAACCAGCAGATGGGCATCGAGTACATGAACCTGGCCAAGTCGAAGTTTGACCCGCGGGTGCTGAGCCTGCTGCCCGAGCAGATGCTCATCCAGCACAAGGTGCTTCCCGTGGCCTTCGTCAACAACCGCCTCTCGCTGGCCATGGTCAACCCCAACAACCTCGTCGCCCTCGACGACGTGCGGCGCATCATCAAGGGCGTGATCATCGAACCCGTGGTCACCTCCGAGGACGACTTCAAGCGCTTCATGACCACCACCTACGGGGAGATTATCAAGAAGGAGGAGGAGAAGCGCGAGCAGGCCGCCGGCGGTTCGCGGCTGGGCGGATTGCGCAACGGCGCCGAGGGCGAGAGAGCGCCCGAGTCGCTGGAGGGGGTTTTGGAATCGTTACAGAGCGAGGCCCTGGCCTCGCTGGAGGTGGACGAGTCGGTGCAGGTCAAGGACAGCGTCACCGACCTTTCGCGCTCCGCCGAAGACGCCCCCATCATTCGCCTCGCCAACAACCTCCTCGCCCTGGCCATCAAGAAAGGCGCCAGCGACATCCACGTCGAGCCGCAGGAAAAGGAAGTCTCCGTGCGCTTCCGCATCGACGGCGAGCTGCAACAGGTGCAGGTGCTGCCCAAGCGCATCCAGATGGGGCTGATCTCGCGCCTCAAGATCCTCTCCAAGCTCGACATCGCCGAGAAGCGCCTGCCCCAGGACGGGCGCATCAGCGTGCGCCTGGAAGACCGCCCCATCGACTTCCGCGTCTCCACCATCCCCGCCAAGTGGGGGGAGAAGGTC
>JBJKQV010000436.1:0-8202 GCA_046704985.1 Terriglobia bacterium | reverse complement strand
AACACAGGCTGTGGCCGGCGATGGAGGCGAGCGTCTTCCCCACCGCCGGCGGGCCGTAAGTCTTCTCATGCTTGCGAGCATCACACGCGGAAGGTTCCAGCGACTTCCAGTGAGGGACCCAATAGGGATTGACCGCCGGCAGGCCGCTTCCGGGCTTGAAGTGGAAGTCCACAATGTGGCCGCCGCCGGTGAGGTGGGTCAGCTCGACGGTCTCGTTCGCCAGGCGGCACGCCTCGCGCCCGCGCCATTTCACTCTCCTACATTCCATCATCGAAACTACCTCCTTGCGCGGGCTGCGGCCGCTTTCGCAGCCGGCCCTGAATCTTCGCGTCTGTCCGCGCACGAGAGGATTGCGCGCCGCGCACCGAGAACGATACTAGACCACCGCCGCGGAAAGTCCGCCGTCGATTGCCACGCACTGACCGGTCATCCAAGAGCTCTCCTCACAAGCCAGAAAGAGCGCGCCGTAGGCGATGTCCATGGGTTTTCCGATTCGTCCCAGCGGGTGCATCTTTTCCCAGGTCGCGCGCAGCTCCGCGGGGTTGGGCGCGCGGTTGACGACCAGCGTGACCATGGGCGTTTCCACCGTGCCCGGCGCGATGCAGTTGACGCGCACTCCCTGGGCCGCGTACTCGCGCGCCAGCTGCCGCGTCAGGCTGATGATGCCGCCCTTGCTCGCCGAGTAATGCGGAAAGGAAGGAAACCCGAACAGCCCCTGCACCGAGGCGATGTTCACAATCGCGCCGTGGCGCGCCGCGAGCATGCCGGGCAGGACGTGCTTGGCGCACAGAAACATGCTAGTCAGGTTGACTCGCAGGATGCGGTCCCAGTCGGCCAGGTCGAGCAGGTGCGCCGGCGACTCGTGGGAGATTCCCGCCACGTTGGCCAGCACGCTGATGTCGCCCAGCTCTTTCGCGCCCGCGGCCACCAGGGCCGCGACTTCGCTCTCCACGCTCACGTCGGCGCGGCGAAACACACACCGCCCGCCGCCCGCGCGAATCTTCTCGGCGGTCGCCTTCCCTTCCCGCTCCACAATGTCCGCCGCGACGACCGCCGCGCCCTCGCGCGCGAAAAGTTCCGCGATGGCCTTGCCGATGCCCATCGCCGCCCCCGTTACCAACGCCACCTGACCTTTCAAACGCATCGCACGCCTCCTGCCCGCAAAACGACATTCCCTGCCGCTTGCGGATTCAGCGCGCAACGTATCACGAACCGTGAGCGCGCTTCAACATCCGGCCGCGCGTCAAGCAAGCTGGGGATGCAAGTTGATGCTTCGCGCCGCAGTTTTCCGGTCTAAAATAAGCGTCTAGCGGAGGGTGAATCCTATGACAGGCAGACTTGCCGGCAAACGCGCCTTGCTGACGGCCAGCGGACAGGGCATCGGCCGCGCCACGGCGCTGGCCTTCGCCGCCGAGGGCGCCCAGGTGTGGGCCACGGACATCAACCGCGCGGCGCTCGACGAGCTCGAGGCCGGCTCACGCCAGATTCGCGTCCGCCCGCTGGACGTGCGCGACGCGCGCGCCATCGAGCAGATCGTGGCGGAGATGGGCGGAGTGGACGTCCTGTTCAATTGCGCGGGCTACGTGCATCACGGAAGCATTCTCGACTGCGAAGAAGAAGACTGGGACTACTCGTTCGACGTCAACGTGAAATCCATGTACCGGACTTGCCGGGCCGTGCTGCCGGCCATGCTCCAGGCGGGCGCGGGGAACATCATCAATGTCGCTTCGGTGGTTTCGAGCCTCAAAGCGGCACCCAATCGTTTTGTCTACACGTGCACCAAGGCGGCCGTGATCGGGCTCACCAAGTCGATCGCCGCGGACTTTATCAAGCGCGGCATCCGCTGCAACGCGATTTGCCCGGGAACCGTGCAGTCGCCTTCGCTCGACCAGCGCATGGCCGCGCAAGGCGACCTGGAAGCGGCGCGCGCGGCGTTTGTGGCCCGCCAACCCATGGGACGCCTCGGACATCCGGAAGAGATTGCGGCGCTGGCGGTTTATCTGGCTTCCGATGAATCGGGCTTCACCACCGGCCAAACTCACATCATTGACGGCGGGTTTACGCTCTGAGGCGAGAGCTGCACTCTCGCACTTCAATCGAAGTCGAGGTAGCATACGACCCGACCGGATCACTGCGCATCAAGTACACCGGACTTAAGTTTCCCAACAAGGCCTTGGGCCAAGAAGATGTTGCGGCGACTGCTACCCATCAAGTCTGACGACCCAGTGCTTCGAAACGTCAGCCACCTTGCCCATTAGCGCCGCCGGTGGACCAAGTAATTGAGGCCACATCCAAAGGTACCGGGGCGCCCTATTGAACACGCCCGGTTTCATCTATCCTCGAAGGGATTAGGAAAGATCCCCTGCGAGCAACGGCTGGCTTGGACCTCAACCGGGGCACGTCGGACATCTCGAGTGCTCCAAAGGACCTTGATTGCCGTGATTGAGTTTTCGGTGTGGACATTATACGCTGCCAGCGTCAGGAGCTGCCCTGGTGAGCTTCCGGCAGGTCGCAACAATGGTCAGCATCGAGCGCGCGCAAGAACCCGATTTCGACTGGTGCGCCCGACTTATGGCGGAAAGCGAGCCCTGGCGCACCCTGCGCTTAGACCTCGAGCGTTGCCGCCAGTCCCTTCGGCGCCCCGGAGGTGAATTATTTGTGGCGCACGAAGGGGACCGACGCGCGGGTTTTATCCTGATTGACCCTTACGGCCTTGCGGGCTCGCCTTACGTTGCCTCCGTGGCTGTGGCACCGTCCGAACGCAGCCAAGGCATCGGGCAGCAGCTACTCACCTTCGCCGAGAAATACTCGGCGGGCAGACGGTTTATATTTCTCTGCGTCTCTTCCTTCAACCTCCGCGCTCAGCAGTTTTATGATCGCCTTGGATACAAACGGGTGGGGGAAATTCCCAATTACATTATCGAGGGCCACTCTGAACTGCTTCTTTGCAAGATGCTCTCATGAATCCTCCCGGCGCCACATCTGCACCTCGTACGGCCGCGACTAACCTTGCGGCGCGCCGCCTGGTGACCATGCTGGCCGTGGTTGCGTCGGTAGGGTACGTTTGCCGGGTTGATGTGACAGTCGTGGCTCCCCAGCTGATGGCGGAGCTTCACCTCTCCCAGCCGGAAATGGGTGAGGTGTTCAGTGCCTTCCTTCTGGGCTACACGCTCTTCCAGATCCCCTCCGGTTGGCTCGCCGGCCGAATTACGACCCGGTCCCTATTCTTCGGACTTGGTATTGGTTGGTCGGTCCTCACCGTCGCCAATGCACTCGTCGGCTGGCCACAACTAGACTTGGCGCTTGGCATACTTCCTTCGCTCTTAGTTCTGCGGTTCTTGCTGGGAATCCTGGCTGCTCCTACATACCCCGCGTCAGGACGAGCGATTTCCATGGCGGTCATCCCCGAGAGGCAGGGAAAGGCGAACGGCATTGTTCTGTCGAGCATTGGAATTGGCTCAGCGGTGACGCCGCCGCTTCTTGGATTTGTGGCTGTGCACTGGGGATGGAGGGCGGCGCTCGTAGTGGCAGCATTGCTGGCGGCCCTTTGTGCGGGGGTGTGGCGACTCTTGGCGCCCTCAACCGAAGCTCCGCATGCTGTTCACGTGCAACCGGTTCCAGCTGTGGATAGCACCAGATTCTCACCTCTGCGAAGGCGCAGTTTCTGGTTCTTGACGGCAAGCTACACCTTGCAAGGTTACGTGGGATACATCTTTGTCTTTTGGTTTTTCCTTTATCTCGTCCAGGTCCGGAGATTCAAGATCCTGCAGGCCGCGTGGATCACGACCCTTCCCTGGCTGCTCAGTCTGATGGTGATCCCACTGGGGGGAATTATCTCCGACATTGCGGTGAGGCGTTGGGGTTTCACTTGGGGGCGGAGGAGCGTGCCTTCCCTGGCCATGGTGCTGGCGGCGGGCTCGCTGCTTCTCGGCGCAAAAACCTCCAGCGCGTGGTTGGCCGCTGCGTGCCTGACAATTTCCACCGCCCTCGTGCTGATTACAGAGGGTCCTTATTGGGCCTCGATGACCCAGATCTCCGGGCCCCACAGCGGGACCGCAGGTGGGGTGATGAACTTTGGCTGTAACGTGGGCGGGATGCTCTCTCCTGTTCTCACACCCTGGCTTGCCGCGCGCGTAGGCTGGGGAAGCGCCCTTTCGGTCGCGGCACTGCTCGCCATTGTCGGAGGCTTGCTGTGGCTAGGGGTTTCGATTGCCAAGGATGGGTGGAAACGCGACCCACACGGAGAGGGTTGATTCCTGGCTGCGCCAATCCACACGGCCGGAATCGGCGCCTTCAGATCTCTAAAAGGTGTGGGTTTACGAGCCCGCCTCAACCTTGACAACATCAGCCCAGGCCCATTAATGTGATGGAGGTTGTCTGAATTCAGTGGGTACCAAAACCCCAGCAGGCCTATCCTTTCGAGGATGCTTCTTTCAAACCTACAACTAGCACCACAGCATACAGAGCGGTGCCACAGCAGTGTGCCTACTCGCCGTTTCCTGATTGCTCCTTCTGGCGTCGGCGCGATGCCCTCAAACGTTCCCAAGCCAGACCTCCCAGGAACAGCGCGATGGCCAAATCGGTGATGCGGGCGGCCGGGGAAGAAGCCAGTAGGCTGGCCAGGCCCAGCAAACCGCCCACCGTGGCCGTGGAAAAGGCGACGATCCGCTGATGGGCTTGCTGCGCTTCCTCCCGGCGAGCCGGCGGGGCGGGCGGCTCCTGGGCTTCGGCAAAAAAGGCCCGGGATTTCTCGGCCTGCTCGGGAGAAGTGCGGAAGAGCACCGTCCCGGCCCACATCCCGGCAATGGTCACGCTGGTGTTGATCAGAATGGAGGCTCCGCCGTAGTTGGCATCCAGCCACGGCCAGAAGCCCTGGGCCCAGTAGCGAATTGCCAGCAGGCTCAGTCCCGTCGAAAGTCCCAGGACGAAGCCCGTGACGATGCCCTGCGGCGTGAGCCGGCGCGACACCAAAGCTCCCATCAAGGGGAGGAACGACGGCGCCAGAAAAGCGCTGGCGATCACGACCATGAGATTCAAGACCGCCCGGTCGCCTCCCAAGGAGAGGTACAGACCGCAAGCCGTGGAGGTCCCGCCCACCACCAGGGTTACGATACGGCCAACCCTCACCAGCCTTTCGGCGCTGACGTGAGGCCGGAACAGGCGCTGGTAAACGTCCTTGGTAATCACGCTGGCGATGGCGCTGAAATCGGAGCTAACCGTGGCCATGGTTGCGGAAAGCAGTGCCGCCACGACGATGCCAATCAGTCCCGCAGGCAGGAGTTTCATCACCAGGAGGACGTAAACGTCCGCCGTCTTATTCAGCGCGATCAGGTCGGGCAAAAAGGCGCGGCCGATGATCGCGGGAAGAATCATCAGCGGCCCGCCGATCACGTGCAGGAATGCGGAGAGGTAAGCGGCCTTGGACGCCTGGCGGGTGTCGCCGACGGAGTAATACTTTTGCGCCAGCGCCCAGGAGCCGTTCAGCGTGATCGTCAGCATCACTCCAAACCCGAAGAGATAGATCCAGTTGTATTTGCCGGCGGTGGCGTGGAAGAAATGCTGAGGCAGCGCCTGCAAAGTCTGATGAATGCCTCCTGCCTGCCAGAGAGCCAGCGGCACGAGCAAACACAGCGCCAGCACTTTCATCAGAAACTGCACGTAATCGGTGACCATCAGCGCCCACAGGCCGCCAAAGAAGGTGTACGCCACGGTGATGACGCCGCACACCAGCACCGCCCAGCCCACCGGGATGTTGAACCCCACCGACAGGAACAAGCTGGTGGCAAACAGCTTCAGGCCGTCTTCGAGCACTTTCATGGGGATGCCCGCCCAGGCAAAGAGCTGGCGGACGCGGTTGTTGAAGCGGCGTTCCAGGAACTCCACCGGGGTAATCACCCGGGCGCGGCGCCAGCGGCGCGCGAACCATATTCCTCCCAGAATGCAAGCCGGCACCGAAGTCCACGACAGGCTTACCGCAACCCAGCCGTAGGTGTAGCCAAGTTGCGCGTAACCGACAAAGGACAGGGCGCTGGCGCTCGACATGTAGTGCGAGATGCCCGCCAGCCACCAGGGTACCTGGTGGCCGCCGGCAAAATAGTCGCCCGCCTGACGCATGCGCTTGCGGAAATAGAAGCCCACGTAAAGAACCAGGCCCAGGTACCCGGCAATCACCACGACGTCGGAGAGGGCGAGCGGAAAGGGCTTCATGCGGACTTCTCCACGGCAAAGACCTCTACAAGTAGTACCCTGCCTGTCTCCTCAATCCCTGGGTGGGAACGGGAGCTTTTAGGCGGCAGGCTGGATGTCTGCGGGGGGCGGCTCAACGCGCACGTTGGCGCCATCCTGGGCGAGCGACTGGTGAACTGCCTCCAGCGTCGCGGTCACTTGGCGGCCGTCGAAGCCGGTCACCAGGGGTTCCGTATCCTTCAGGATCGCGTAAACGAAATCCTCCAGGCACCAGGGGAACGCGCCCCGTTGTCGGCCGAAAATGTCGGCGCTCAGAAAGCCCTTGGGATACGAGAACTTCTTCTCCGTGCTGACTTCCATGGACTCGCGCTTGCGGTCCAGGTGCACGTGCCCCGTCGCGCCGATCACTTCCACATAGGAATCGACGTTGGTAGGAAAGGTGTTCGGATAAACCCAACCGGACTCGAAAGTGGCAAAAGCCCCGCAAGCAAACCTCACCTGCGCCTGGATGAGATCGTAGGTGGGAATGCCTCGCGCGGCGAGGATTTCCTTGCGGCCCCAGGCGCGCGCCTCCACGGGCTCGCTCCCGAAAAACCAACGCATGAGGTCAATGTCATGCGAGGAAAGTAACCATGCCGAAGTCGTTTCGCCCGCCCAGCGGATATTGTGGGTGGAAACGATGATGGTGTCGTTTTTGTGCGCGTAGCCCATCAGGGGCTTGCCGATCTCCCCGGCGGCAATCGTTTGATGGGTCCGGTAATAAGCCGAGAGCCAGCGATGATTGAAGGCGACCTGGATCTTTCGTTTCATCTCCCTGGCCAGGCGGATCAGGGAGTCGGCCTCGCGAGTGCTGGTGGTGAAAGGCTTCTCGACGAAAACGTGGCGGCCCGATTCCAGAGCCGCGCGGGCGAATTCGTAGTGGGCGTGGTCGGGCGTGGAAACGGCCACCGCGTCCAGATCGCTGCGCTCGAGCATTTTTCGATGGTCGGTGTACCCCGCCGCGCTCCATTGCCCTGCCACCTCGTCCACTTGCTCCTGCCGCCGGGCGCAGACCGCCACCACCTTCGCCAAAGGGTTCTCATTGAAGGCGCGGACCGCCATGCGCCCCATCTTGCCCAGCCCTATCACTCCGATCCGAACTTGCTCCATAACTCCTCCTGTTGAACGGCTGCCTGATGATGCCGGCCAGCGGACGCTATGCCTCTTCGAGAAGGCGCAGGAAATTGTGCCGCAAAATTCGCTCTTTGCTTTCGTCCGAGATGTCGGCGCAAATCACATCCGCCAACGTGGCGGAAGCTTCCAGAAACGGCATATCGGAGCCGTAGAGCACGCGCTCGGCGCCCACGCGCTCGACGCACCGGGCGATGACCGTCCGGTGCCGCTGCGAACCGCACAACTCCAAATAAAGATTGGGCGCAGCCGATGCCGCCTGCATCGCTTGTTCGTACCCGCGCCAGGTGACGCCGGAATGCCCCAGCAGAATGCGCGCCCGGGGATAGGCGCGGGCGAGGGTCGGAAAACGCAGCGGCCCGCAGTACGCGCTCGATTCCCAGGTGTGCACCAGCACCACGGCGCCGGTTTGGTTCGCGTAATCCCAGATCGGGGCGTACTTCGGGCCGTCAATGGGATATTCCTGCACGCTGGGATGCAGCTTGATCAGAGGAGGCTTGTGAAAACCCGCCCAGCGCTCGAGCTCGCCAAGCGCCTCGCCGGGCACGTGGGGATTGACGGAAACATAGCCGCGAAAGCGCGCGGGATAGCGCCGCAGCACCTCCTGCACCTTGGCGTTGCCCTGCGGCACATCGTTGCGGTTCGATAGCGAAGAGGTCACGGCGGCGAACTCGATATTCAGCGAATCCATGACCGCCAGCATGTCTGCCGGCTCGCTCTTGAGCGGGAAACTCACCTCCGCACGGATGTGGGCGTGGGCATCGGCTACCGGAATGGGCGATCGAATCATGAGCTTGCCCCTTGCTGCGCCTGAGCCAGGAGGCGGCGGAGGTTCCCGCCCGCAAT
>JBJKQV010000435.1:0-4044 GCA_046704985.1 Terriglobia bacterium | reverse complement strand
AGTGGGCGGATACCAAAACCTGGCGATCGGATTCATCCAGGAAGTCAAGGGTGATACTGCGGCTTCCGAGCGCAGCCTGCAGCTTTATGCAAAGGCACTCCCCGGCGGCCTGAGCCAGCAGGGCATGGAGCTTTGGCGGAATCGGTTTGCTGTTTGGGCCGCTTACTTCCGCAAAGATCCGTCAGGCCTGATCGCCGCGGAAAGCCGTCTGCCCGCAGCGGCTTTCGAGCCCCACGTGCAGTACCCTCTCGGCTGGGCTTATTTTGAGACCAAGGACTACGCCAAGGCGGAAAAGGCGCTCAAGGCCGCAATCTTTGCCGAGAGGGCTGCAAGCACCAACACCCAAGTGGTCAGCCGCTCGCCGCTGCTCGAGGCGCTGGCACATTTCTACCTCGGCCAGGTCTACGACGCCACGGGAAAAAGCAACCAGGCCATGAACGAATACCAGGATTTCCTTTCCCACTTCGATAATTCCAAAGCTCAGTTGCCGCAGATCGCCGTGGCCCGCGCCGCTCTCCAGCGCTCCATGCAGTAACGCCCCTGGCCCCGCCCACGCCGCGTCGTCATCATGCCGCCTCGCCTCAGCTTGTCCCTCAGGCTGTCGGGCCGGGGTGGGAGGCCGCTTCGCGGAGCCGGCCGGTCTTCACGTCGAAAATAAAGCCGCGGACCGGAACGTTGCGGGGCGTCCAGGGGTGCGACTTCAGCTTCTGAATCTGCCGCAGGAGGTTCTGCTCCAAATCGTCGTGAGCGTAGAAGCAGGTGGGAGCGATGGCGTCGGTGCCGGTTTGCTCTTGCAGGCGGGAGCGCAGTTCGGCGTCCTTGAAGCTCATCATGCCGCAGTCGGTATGGTGGATGATCATGAATTCCTCGACGCCCAGCAGGTAGTGCGAGACCAGCAGGGAGCGCAGGACATCTTCGGTGACGATCCCGCCGGCGTTGCGGAGGGTGTGAATGTCTCCGATGCCCAAGCCCAGCATGTCGGGTATGTGCATGCGCGAGTCCATGCAGGCCACCACCGCCAGCTTCTTGGCCGGTGGACTGGAAAGATGCGCGTGCTTGAACCCCTGAGCGTATGCCTGGTTGTTTTTCAATGCTTGGTCAATGGAACTCATGCTTGGTTCTGCCTCCTGTCGACATTGCCGCTGCCCCACGCCGGCCCCCGCCGGACCCGAAACAGGTCAGGGTTGAAGTGGCTTTGGTCGCTAACACAATGAAGGATAATGAGTTATCCTGGAGCCGCCGATAAGATGTGGCGCCGTGCCTGCCACCGCTTGGATGCTTGCTCGAAAGCCCCTAGCCAATCAGCGTACCACAGCCGGGCGGCCGAAATGCGACCAAATGTCCACTTTGCCAGACCGCCGCTTCGCGTCCCCGCGGCTTGTTGATTGATTCCCGGCAGCTTGATAGACTTCCCTTTGCAGCCACTCTCTTGAAAGTGGAGCCCTGCGCACCATGACCGTCAAGACCCGTTCTCGTTCCGTCGCCAAACCCTCGGGAGGCGCTTCCGGCAAACTCTACCTGGTGGGCACGCCCATCGGCAATCTGGAAGACCTCACCTTCCGCGCCCTGCGGGTGCTGCGCGAGGTGGACCTGATCGCCTGCGAGGACACGCGGCGCACCCAGCAGCTCCTCAACCACTACAACATCTCCACTCCCACGCGCAGCTACCACGAGCACAACGAGATGATGCGCGCGCCGGAGTTGATCCTGGAAATGGAAGAGGGCGAGCACGTGGCGCTGGTTTCCGACGCCGGCATGCCGGGGGTTTCCGACCCCGGCTACCGCCTGGTGCACCTGGCGATCCGGCACGGCATTCCGGTTGTACCGGTTCCGGGGGCTTCGGCGTTTGTGGCGGCGCTGTCGGCTTCGGGGCTGCCCATCGAGACCTTCCGCTTTGTGGGTTTCCTGCCGCCGCGGCGGCTGGCGCGGCAGAAGGCGCTGCGCGCGCTGCGCGAGGCGTCTGAGACGCTGGTTTTTTACGAGGCTCCGCACCGGCTGTTGGAGATGCTGGAGGACTTGAGCAGCGGGCTCGGCGACCGTCCGGCGGTGGTGGCGCGCGAGGTAAGCAAGCTGCACGAGGAATTTGTGCGCGGCACGGTTTCGGAAGTCCTGGAGCGCCTGCGCAAGAAGACCGTGAAGGGCGAAATCACCGTGCTGGTGGGGAGCGGGCCTTCCGCGGCGCCGCGCACGCCCGCCGGGCGGCCCTTGCACCCCGAGCTCGAGCGGCTGATGCGTGAGCAGGGTGTGGACCTGCGCGACGCGCTCAAGACCGTGGCCCGCGCCCGCGGCATCTCCAAGAGCGAAGCCTACCGGCAGTATCAGATGGAAAAAAGCCTGAAGGGGTAGGGGAGATTCTCAGCTCGTCTCCGCCGTGTAGGTGGCCAGGGTGGCGCCCACAAAGCGGATGCCCACCCGGTTGGCGTCGCCGGACTTCTCCGTGCGCACCACCGTGGCGTTGGCGAAGAAGTCCGTCGCGCCTTCGCCGGGGCGTACGGGACCGCGCCCGGGCAGGGTGACGGTCAGGGTGGTGTAAACGGGCAGGTCACGCCGCGTCAGGACCGAGAGCCCGCGGCGGCTCACTTCCACCGCTTCCGTCCACTCTTTGAAGGTTTCGCCTTGCGCGTCGGTGCCGGCAATTTCCACCGGCAGCGCGGCGTGAATTCTTTTCTGGCTTCGCTGTTCCAAAGGTCCGGCTCCCGGCGGAAGTTCCGCCCTTTCGGCTCAAGCCACGGGTTCGGCCTCGACTTCCTGCCGCGCCCCGGCCTGGGGCGCAAAGAAAGCGTCCACGCGCTCCAGAACCTCCTCGACGGTCCGGGCGCTCTGTACCGAGCGGCGCAACTCCGCGCCATTCCTCACCCCGTGTGTGAACCAACCCGCGAATTGCTTCATCTTGCCGATCGCTCCCGGCGTCTCTTCCTCGGCCAGCATGGCGTAATAGTCGCGAATCAACCCGTAGCGATCGGATTCGCTCGGTTGCGCGTAGGCGCCGGCGGCAAAGTATTCCTCCATCTGGCGGAAGATCCAGGGATTGGTGGGGGCGGCGCGGCCGATCATCACCGCGTCGCAACCCGTCGCTTCGCCGAGCGCCTGCGCGTCTTCGGGACGCATCACGTCGCCGTTCCCGATGACCGGGATGCGCACCGCTTCCTTTACCTCGCGGATGACGTCCCAGCGCGCGCGGCCGCCGAAGCCTTGCAAGCGCGTGCGGCCGTGCACGGCGACGGCCTCCACGCCCGCCTGCTCGGCCATCCTGGCCACCGGCACCGCCACGATTTCGTTCTCGTCCCAGCCGATGCGGATCTTGATGGTGAAGGGAATCGAAACCGCGGCGCGAATGCGTTCCATGATCCTGCCCAGGAGCGGCAGGTCACGCAGCAGGCCCGAGCCGCCGCACTTGACGACCTTCTTGGCCGGGCAGCCCAGGTTCAGGTCCACCAGGTCGAAGCCCAGGTCCTGGATCTGCCGCGCCGCCTCCGCCAAGTGCTCCGGGTCGGCGCCGAAAATTTGCGCGCTGATGGGCCGTTCTTCTTCCAGGTAGTAGAGGTAGCGCTTCGATTTCAGGTTCTGGCGCAGCAGGCCTTCGCTGGAAACGAACTCGGTCATGATTAGCCCACACCCGCCCAAGCGCTTGATAAAGCGCCGGAAGACCGTGTCGGTGATCCCCGCCATGGGCGCCAGAATCGCCGCCGGCCGGATCAGGACGTTGCCGATGCGCAGCTGTTCGAAGACCATTGCGGGTATTGTGACAGCAAATTTGCGGCCCGTCCAGGGTGGAGCACGCCGGGAGGGACGGCCGCGAGCCATTGGATCGGCGTGCCGCTAGCGCCCGCTCAAGACGGAAGAGACGGCGGCGGCGTCGGTGACCGCGAAGCGCATGCGTCCTTCCGCCACGCGCTCTCCATCCACCTCGGCCCAGCCTCGCATCTCGCCGAAGTTTCTCTTGAAGCGGAGCATTTCCGCTTCCACGCGCAGCAGTTCGCCCACCCGCACGGGGCGCAGCAGGCGCGCCTCGGGGGCCTGAAGGATCACCGCCACCTTGCCTTC
>JBJKQV010000434.1:0-2814 GCA_046704985.1 Terriglobia bacterium | reverse complement strand
GGCATGGGCAGCTTCCAGGCGCGCACGCCCGAGCGCAGCCAGAGGTCCAGGTGGTTCAGCGCGCAGGCTCTCACTTTCACCAGCACTTCGTTCGGCTGGATTTTGGGCTCCGGTGCGTCCTCGTATTTCAAGACGTCCAAACCGCCGTGTTCGTGGAATCGAACAGCCTTCATATTGAGCCTCCATTGATAATCACTTGTATGTTATCAAAATAATCCAGGAGGGCTCCTGAATCAGAGATCCCATTTTTCTAACGGAAAGGGCATTCGCACGCCAAGGCGCACATCGAGTGTTAAATCAACCTTCATGCCTTGTAAGCTTGCCTTGGCGTCTTTGCGCCTTTGTGTGAAAGGCGCTTGACATTGAAGTGTATGCATCCGCACAGAGCGCGCTCATTGACATTGCCACTTCCGGAGTTTACCCTGAAAATAATTTTATGAGCGACGTCTTCAGTGAAATCGTCAAGCTTCGGAATGCCGGCCGCAAGGGCGCCCTGGCCACCATCATTCAAGTGCAGGGATCTATTCCCAGCTACGAATGCTCCAAGATTCTTATCCGCGATGACGGCTCGATTGTGGGCACGGTGGGCGGCGGCTGCGTCGAGGCCGATGTCTGGTCGGTGGCGCAGGAAGTGATGCGCGAGGAGAAGCCGCGCCGCCTGCACTTCAACCTGAACGCCAATCCGGAATACGACACGGGCCTGGTCTGCGGCGGTTCGCTCGACATCTTTGTCGAACCTATTTTGGCGACACCCACGCTCTATCTTTTCGGCGGCGGGCACGTTTCGCGCAGCGTCGCGAAGGTGGCCTCTCTTGCCGGCTTCGACATTGTGGTTTCCGACGACCGTGAAGCCTTCGCCAACAAGGAACGTTTCCCAACTGCCGTTGCCACTCACGCCGGCCCGTGGGAAGAAATCTTCCCGCAGATTGCTCCCAACGATCTCTCTTACATCGTCATCGCCACCCGCGGACACAAGGGCGATCTTGATTGCCTGCGCTGGGCCGTCTCGACCCCTACGCGTTACGTGGGCATGGTGGGCAGCAAACGGAAGCTGGCCGAGTTCTTCAAGATTCTTTCATCGGAAGGCGTTTCAAGCGGGCAACTCGACCGGGTCCACTCACCCGTGGGCCTCGATATCGGCGCGCTCACCCCCGAAGAAATTGCCGTTTCTATCGTGGCGGAAATGATTGCCGTGCGCCGCAACGTTGCCGCTTCCGCCCCTTCGCTCGCCTGGAAGCCCAGGGCACAGCAAACCTCATGAGGCCCGAGCCAGCAGAATCGCACTCGAAATCGTCCTCGGGTCCGGTTATCGCCGCTGTCGTGCTTGCCGCGGGCGAATCCTCCCGCATGGGCACCGACAAAGCGCTGCTGATGTATCGCGGGCGGACTTTCCTCGAGAACATCATTGCCGCCTTGCGCGAGGCGGACATCCTGCGCGTGGTTGTGGTTCTGGGCCGCCACGCGGAACTCATCCAGCAAAGCATTGACCTCAGCTCAGTGGAAGTGGTGGTTCATCAGAATTATCGCCAGGGCCAGACTTCATCGTTCCAGGCGGGCTTGCGAGTGCTGGCCGCGGAAGAACCCGAGGGCGTGATGTTGTGTCTCGTGGATCACCCTGCAATTTCAGTGGATACCGTGCAGAACTTAATTCAACACTTTAAGGCTTGTGCGAGGGCTCTAATCATCCCGCAGATCAACGGCAAGCATGGCCATCCGGTGCTGCTGGGCAGGGAAGTCTTCAGTCAGATTGCAGAACTCGGTCCCGATCAGGGTGCCGACACCGTCATCCACCGCTACCGCCCCCAGACCCAGTTTGTCGAAGTCACCGACCCCGGCATCCTCATCGACGTCGACGACCCCGAAAGCTATCTCCGCCTGACGAGTCAAAAGTAGGCGATTCGCCCATCGTGGGACTGCTTTCGGCGTTTACTGTGTCGCTGTTTGTTTGAGGATCCAGGTTGAGATCTTTTCAAGCGCTGCGGGAGCCATGGTTGTTTCTATCTGACCGTATTCGGCGGGAGAACCTGTCCTGGCGGGCTGAAACAGGTGATTAAGTCCGGGCATCTCGATCACCTCGAAATGCTTATTGCCGCCGGCCGTCAGCGCCTTGCGGATGGCGGGAAGGTTCTGCTCTGCGGGAACCTGCGTGTCTTTTTCTCCTATCATTGCCAGGACGGGGCATTGAACTTTTTCAAGCGCGGTGGCGGGATCGTACCGGACGAAGTAGCGAAACCACGGTGAGTCTAATATTCCCACCATGGAGCCGATTCTCGCTTTGGGAATTTTTCCCGCGAGCTTCGTGCGCAGTTCTTTCTCCAACTCTGCACCACTGCCGGCGCTTCTGATGATCTCCACGATTTCGCGCTCGCGGTCAGCCGCCTTTTGGACCTGCTCGGCGCTCATGCCGTTTGCGCTCGAAATCGCCCGAGCCTGCTCAACCAGTATCTGACCGCCGGGAACACCCGGCCCAGCCATCATGACGATAAATGCCACATTCCCGTTGCGGGCCGCAACTATCGGCGCGATTTCGCCTCCTTCGCTGTGGCCGACCAGACCCACCTCACGCGGATTGACCTTCGGTTGGCTTCGCAGAAAATCAAAGGCCGCCTCCGCGTCGTTGGCGAAGTCCGCGGTTGTCGCCGTGGAATAATTGCCTTCCGACTGCCCAACGCCTCGCTTGTCATAACGCAGCACCACGATATCCTTGCGAGTCAGATAATCAGCAAGCACCAGAAACACGTTGTGGCCCATCACCTGCTCGTCGCGAGTACCTCGGCCCGAGCCTGCAATCAGAACCACAGCAGGAAACGGTCC
>JBJKQV010000433.1:0-9554 GCA_046704985.1 Terriglobia bacterium | reverse complement strand
CGCGAATCGTCGCGAGGTGGACAGGTTGAGCGGCGGGCGCTTGGCCTACGTCTACCTTCCCGATACCGCGCACGGCGGCTTTACCAACTTCAACCGCTACTACTTCGCGCAGGTCGGCAAGGAAGCCGCCATCGTGGACGAGCGCTTCAACCACGGCGGGCAGCTCGCCGACTACATCGTCGACTACCTGCGCCGCGTGCCCATGAGCCGTGTCGCCTCGCGCCAAGGGGAGGATTACACCGAGCCGGTGGAGGCCATCTTCGGGCCCAAGGTGATGGTCATTAACCAGTTTTCCGGCTCGGGCGGCGACGCCCTGCCCTGGTATTTCCGCAAGATGGGCATCGGGCCGCTGGTGGGCATGAAGACCTGGGGCGGACTGGTGGGCATCGGAATGTACCCCGTGCTCATGGACGGCGGGCGCATCACCGCGCCGCGCTGGGCCATCTACGGCCTGAAGGGCCACTGGGAGGTCGAGAACCACGGCATCGCGCCCGACTACGAAGTGGAAATGGATCCCAAGCTGGTGCGCGAGGGCCACGACCCGCAACTCGAGAAGGCCATCCAGGTGGTGCTGGAATTGCTCAAGAAGAACCCGCCGCCCAAGTTTGTGCGGCCGCCTTATCCCAACTACCACCAGAAACTGCCGCCTACACCGTAAGAGCGACGAGGACCTCCAGCCCGAGGTCCTTGCAAACTGCCTGGTCACCCAGCGCCCCCCAAGGCTCCCCAAACGGGAGCCCTTGGCGGGCGCCCGTGCGCAACGGCAGAGCCTCCCAGTAATGGTGCAGGGGCTAGTATTGGGGGTATAATTGCGCACTACGTAAGCCCATGGGAGGTGCGAGATGTTTAGGCGCGCTTCGGGCAAGGCTGTAATCATAGTACTGGCAGCACTTCTTTCGGTTCCCAGTTCCCTGCCCGCGCAAAATTCCCGGGCCGGATCCCGGGCGGCAAGAAACTCGAAAAACGATAGCACCCGATACACCGCCCCGATCAAGGCGGCCAACAAGCAACATCTGCTCAACTTTGTGGCCCAGCACTCGCGCAACCCGGAAATGCGGGCGATCATGAAGGCCGAGCAGGAAGGCCGCCTGCTCGATGCCGAGAAGCTTCTTCAGTCGGCGGTTGGAAAGGCCGAAGCGCAAACGCCGCCGAGTCCGCGCCTGAGATTCCTTCTCAATCAGCTGGGACGCCTGGAGCTTAGGTTGGGACATGACACGCAAGCCGTCTCAACGGCCCGTCAAGTGCTGAGCTTGGATGCGACTCTCCCCCCGCGGAAACGACGCCTGATGTTTATCGATTACCAAAACCTGGCCATTTTCAGCGAACGGGCCGGAGACACGGCGTCGGCAGAGAAGGCTTTCAAGCAAGAACTCGCCCTGGCGCGCCAAAATCCCGGGTATAAGGACACGCTGCTGCTCGTGGCACTCGCGCAAGTTGAAAGATTTTACGAGCGCCAGCACCGCACCACCGACGCCCAAGCGCTGCAAGCGGAGGCGGTACAGGTTTGCGAGTCTCAAAGCGGAGCGCGCGCCCCCCAGTGCGAACCGGACGTGGGCAGCTACTACCGCCAAACAGGCCACGCCGGCTACGCCGAGGACGTACTCTCGCAGCAAGCCTCCCTGCCGGCGACGGCCGGCAAGCAGCGCACGGCCTATAGCGACAAACTGTTTGCCATAGTGGCCCTGGCCCACCAATACAACCAGGACCAGTCCTATGACCTGGCGGCTGACGCCTACCAGAAGGCGATTTCCCTGGCCGAAACCCCGTCCAAGAGATCGCGGGGCAAGCCTAGAAACCCCACCATGGTGCCCACCCTTTATGACCAGATGGGCAATGCCTTGATGCGGGACGCCCGAAAGGAGGACGCCGAGGCCGCTTATCAGCACGCCTTTGACTTGCGCGTGCACGCAACCGCCAAAGACCGGCCCATGGTCGACTCACTTGCGTACTCGGGGCTGCCGCGCTTTTACCAGCTGCAAGGACGGCTGACGGACGCGGACAGCGTTTTGAGCCAAGCCCTGGCCGCCCAGAAGCGCCTTCTGGGTCCGCAAGACATCCACCTGGCTCAAACGCTCACGGAGCTGGCCCGCGTGAAGACCCGGGAAGGCATGTATTACGACGCCGAGCCGCTTTGTAAACAGGCGCTGAAAATCGAAGAAGCCGACTACGGCGCCGACAGCGTGCGGCAGTTCCGCACCGTCATGGCCTATGCCAGGGTGGAAGAACATCTGGGGCATACGGAACAGGCGAATACCCTGATGGCCCGCGCTCGGGCTTTAAGAAAGAGAATCCGGGCACGATTCTCAGCCTCGCGGCCGGCACGCGCTTCATCCCCGATGCATTCGCCGCCGCCCACCTCACAACCTTAGCCATAACCTGCGCCGCCGGAGCATGGGGAAAACTTCGGTTCCCGCCTTGAAATCGCGCGCCGCAAGTCCATGCCTTTGCGCGCGCACCCCAATGCCCGGGGGGCAGAGCCTTCCCCCACCAAGATTCGCGTTGGGTGTATGATTTCAAGCAGGGCATGAATCCACAGGAGGGGCCATTGAGCGAACAAGCAATTGAGGTGCGCACACCCGACGGGACAGCGGAAGGTTTCCTCTACCACGCGGAAGACGGCGCGCGCCGGCCGGGAGTGGTTTTTCTGAGCGACATCATCGGCCTGCGCCCCGCGCCGCTCGAGATGGCGCGGCGGCTGGCGGCGGAAGGCTATACGGTTTTCGCGCCTAACATCTTCTATCGCACCGGCCGCCCGCCCATGTTCGACTTCCCCGTCAAGTTCGGCGAAGAGCGCACCGCGAAGCGCCTGGCGGAACTGTCCGGCCCCCTGACGCCGGAAGCCGTGGAGCGCGACGCCGCCGCTTACGTGGATTTTCTCGCCGCCTCACCGTTCACGAGCGCGGGACCAATAGGCGCGGTGGGCTACTGCTTTTCCGGCGCCGTCGCCCTGCGCACCGCCGCCGCGCGCCCCGAGCGCGTCGCCGCCGCGGCGTCTTTCCACGGCGGAAGACTCTACACCGATTCCCCTACGAGCCCCCATCTCGTCCTGCCGCGCGTGAAAGCGCGGCTCTATTTCGGCCACGCCACGAACGACGCCGGCATGCCCGCGGAAGCCATCGCCAAGCTCGACCAGGCGCTCCAAGCTTGGGGCGGAAAATACGAAAGTGAAATTTACGAAGGCGCCCGCCACGGCTGGACGGTTCCCGACAGCGCCGCCTACAACCCGCCGCAAGCCGAGCGCGCCTTCGGCAAGCTCACCGAATTGTTCACGGGAACCCTTCGGAAATAGTAGTGCCGTTGCCTACCGCCGGTGCACAACTCCGAAATGAGTGACGGTCTTGTCGAAGTCGGTGAGCACCGCCTGCGCTTCCGGCTCGACCACGGCCTTTTCCGCCTCGGCGCCCGCAAACTTGCGCACCGCGTCCATCGAATCCCAAAGCGTAAAGACCACGATTTCCATTGTCTCGCCTCGCTCCCGTTGAAGCAGATAAGCGCCGCGGTGGCCTTGAATTCTGGCGAGCGCCGGGAAAACCTTGGTGGTGACGTGGCGGGCATAAAGGGGCGCGTTTTCGGGCGTGGTGCGCGCCGTCCACTGGCGCAGGATCATGCCTTTCTTCTCTTCCGCAGGCGGCGCAGCGTCGCTTGCCACCGGAGCGCTCGGCCGCACGGGCGTCGCGGCGTCCTTGCCCACCACGGTCGCCCACTCGCGCACGTGCCAGCGCTTGACCAGCCCGCTGGTGACGTAGGGGTCCGTTTTGGCAAAGTTCTTGGCCACCTCCGGCGACTCGCCCTGAAAGAGCAGCACCGCGCCGTCCGCCGGGTGCGCCAGCGCGCCGCCCAGCACCAGCTCGCCGCGCACGCTGGCCCCCCAGACCTTGGCCAGGTGCGCGTCGCGGAATTCCGCGCGCCGCTGGACGTAGTCTTCACCGACTTCGTAGAAGAGAAGGTAGTGCATGAGAGCACCTCGCTGGGCGGGGAAAATTACCGGGGCGGCGGAGCGGGGCCGTCCGCAGACACCGCCGCGTTAAAAGGTAGAGATGCTACGTACCGGCGCTAAGCTTTCAGCGCCACGAGCACTTCCTGGGCGTGGCCGTCCACTTTGACCTTGGGAAAGACGTGGGTAACGCGCCCCTGGGCGTCGAGCAAGTAGGTAGTGCGCACGATGCCCATGAACTTCTTGCCGTATAGACTCTTCTCCTGCCAGACGCCGTAGTCGGTCAGCGTCTGGTGCTCCGGGTCACCGGCCAGCGTAAAGTTGAGGCGGTGCTTTTCGTGGAACTTGGCCAGGAGGTCGGTCTTATCGCCGCTCATGCCCAGCACCTGGGCGCCGAGCTTATCGAGGTCTTTCTTGGCGTCCCGGAACTGGGCCGCCTCGTTGATTCAACCCGGCGTCAGCGCCTTGGGAAAGAAGAAAAGCACCAGCTTCTTGCCGCGGAAATCTTTCAGGCGGACGGCTTTTCCTTCGTGCGAGGCGAGTGAAAATTCCGGGGCCCGGTCTCCGACTTCCAGCATCTCCAACCTCCCCACCACGGCAGGCGCTACAGCGCCTGCTCAGGATGCCAGTTCTTTCTTCAAAACTTCCTGCACCAGCTGCGGCTGCGCCTGGCCGCGCGTGGCCTTCATCACCTGGCCCACAAACCAGCCCAGCGTCGCCGTCTTGCCGCTCCGGTACTGCTCCACCTGCTTGGAATTGGCGGCCATGATCTCGCGCACCACGGCGGCGATTTTTTCCGGGTCGGTAATCTGCGCCAGGCCCTTTTCGGCCACGCAGTCGGCCGCCGCTTTGCCGCTCGCGAACATGGCGGCCAGAACGTCCTTGCCCATCTTTCCCGAAATCGTTCCCTTGCGGATGAGCTCGGTCAGCTCCGCCAGGTGCGCCGCGCTGACGGGCGAGGCGGTGATCTCCTTCCCCGCCTCGTTCAGCAGATGGGTGAGCTCGCTGAGAATCCAGTTGGCGGCGGCTTTGGGCTCGGCGCCCGCCTCCACCGTCTGCTCGTAGTAATCCGCCAGCTCGCGCGTCGAGGTCAGCTGCGCGGCGTCCTGCGCGGGGAGCGCGTACTGGCTCTGGAAGCGCTCGCAGCGCGCCTGAGGCAGCTCCGGCAGCGCCCGCCGTGCCTCCTCTTTCCACTTCTCGGAAATCACCAGCGGCAGCAGATCGGGCTCGGGAAAGTAGCGGTAATCGTGCGCGAACTCCTTGGAGCGCATGGCGTAGGTGCGCTGCTCGCGGCTGTCCCAGAGGCGCGTCTCCTGCTCCACCTTGCCGCCGCTTTCGACCAACTCCGCCTGGCGCTCGATTTCGTAAGCCAGGGCTTTCTGGAGAAACTTGAAGGAGTTCAAGTTCTTGAGCTCCGCCTTGGTGGAGAGGCTCTGCGCGCCGCGCGGCCGGATGCTGACGTTGGCGTCGCAACGCAGGCTGCCCTCCTCCATGTTGCAGTCGGAAACTTCCAGGTAGAGCATCAAGGTTTTGAGCCGGGTCAGGTACTCGTAAGCCTCTTCGGGCGAGCGCAGGTCGGGCTCGGAGACGATCTCGATCAGCGGCACGCCGGCGCGGTTCAGGTCCACGTAAGATTTGCTGGCGGAATCGGCAAAGCCTTCGTGAAGCATCTTGCCCGCGTCCTCTTCCATGTGCACGCGCGTGATGCCGATACGCTTGCGGGCGCCGCCGGTTTCGATTTCCAGCCACCCGTCCTCGGCCAGCGGCTCGTCGTACTGGGAAATCTGATAGCCCTTGGGCAGGTCGGGGTAGAAATAGTTTTTGCGCGCGAAACGCGAGCGCGCGCGCACGCCGCAGTTGAGCGCTAGCGCCGCCTTTAGCGCCATGGTTACCGCCTGGCGGTTGAGCACCGGCAGCGCTCCCGGCAGCCCCAGGCACACCGGGCAGGCGTGGGTGTTGGGCGGGTCGCCGAAGCGCGTCGAGCAGGCGCAGAAGATTTTCGACTCCGTGCGCAGTTGCACGTGCACTTCCAGCCCGATCACCGCTTCGTAACGGGCGAGGACTTCGGCGCTCACGGGCGTGTCCACAGGCATCGGTTGGCTCCAGAGCGCCCATTATAGCCGAACCGGCGCGGATTGCCACGCTCCGGTGAGCAGAAATCCCCGAAGTCGGATAAAATTTAAGGGAACGCTATGACGAGGCCACGATGCGACGAATCCTGAGCACGCTGACGATGTTGATGCTGATCTCGACGGCCGCCGCCGCCAAACCCTTTGCGCCCTGCGCGCCCCTTTCTCCCGCCGCTACCGAGATGCTGCAAACCACCGGCTGGAATCCCTGCCAGGGAATCCCCGAGGAAGAGGCGGTGGGCGTCCCGGCCTATCCTGACGCCCTCGTATCTTCGATTTCGGTGGAAGGCTTCCGCCACCCTTCGCTCACCCTGCTCTCGCCCGACCCGGCGGCGAAGGTCCAGGCCTTCTACCAGAAGGCCCTTACCCCTCAGCAGGGGTGGAAGTGGAACGGCACGCTGAAGGTGTTCTACCGCGGGGACTCGCTCATGAACGCGCTCACCGGACAGGCGCCGGCCGTGCAGATCTTCGACGTGAGCGGGGAGGGCAATTCGTTTTTCCTGATTGACCCGGCCTTTTGCGCCCGGGTGGAGACCAAGCTGGTGATCCACTACCCGCCGCGCGCCGCCGCTGCGCGCCCGTAGCGCCGCGCCGGGCTCCGCGCAGGGCTAGAGCGGCGAAACCTCGTCTTCCTCTTCTTCCTTCTTCTTCTCCATGAACTCGCGTTCCAGGATGTGGCGCGCCAGATCGCGGCCGCCCAGCCCGAAAGCGATCGCCAGGCCCAACATGATGGCGCCGAAAGCGATGGAGAAGGCGATGATCACCGCGTTGCGTCCCAGGCCGAGCTGCTCGAGGGCCATGGTGACGGCCAGGATGGCGATGAGGAAGCGCACGAGGTTGGAAAGCAGCCGCGCCGAGGGGTAGTTGGCGTTGGCCGCCGCCAGCAGCGTAGCGCGTGAAAAGAAATTGGCCGCCAGCAGTCCCACAAAGAGCACCAGCAGGGCCACGAAAATCTGGGGCAGAAACTGGATGAAGCGCGCGATCTGTTCGTGCAGCGCCGTGATGCCCAGGGCGTCGATAGCCAGCAGGATGAAGGCTACCCACACCACCCAGAAGACCAACCGGCCGAGAAGGTCGTCGGCGGGCGGCAGCGCCAGTTTTTGCATCAACGGGTTGAGTCCCGAGCGGTCGCAGAGCTCGCGGAAGCGCGCCAGTCGCAGCGCGCCGCGCAGCACCCACTTGAGCACAAAGGCCACCAGCAGCCCCAGCACCATGATGATCAGCATCGCCAGCAGGTGAGGGAGAAAGTGCGCCACCAACTCGTAAAAGTTGGAGAAGGTCTGGGTCATGCTCTGGACGATAAAGTTTCCCATGGCTCACCTCACTTTGCTTTGGCGGTCCAACCCTCCACCAGCTGCGGCTTGAGGCGCTGGAATTCGGCGCGCAGTTCCTCGAACTTGGCCCCCGGGTCGCCGTGGCCGTTTTCCGACTCTTCCAGCACGAAGGAGGCGGCGCGGCCGTGATAGAGCGGCGTCAGCGCCTGAAGCAGGTGGTCGCGGTTGATGACCGAGTGGTGATACGAGCAGGCGAATCCGTAGATGGATTTCACCCACAGCTCGTCGGGCAGACGAAAATCGCGGTCGGCCGATTGCGCCGCCGCCTGCAGCCCCTGGAGGATTTCGGGCGGCAGGATTTCCGCCAGCACGGTCCCCAGTTGGTCCACCCCGGTGCGGAATTTCTGGAGCATCTGCTTGCGGTTGACGCGCATGGGGCCCAGCGGCGCGGCGTACTCAAACCCGAACACCGGCACCTGTTGGAATTCCTTGCGGAGCGCCCAGAAGCTCTCGTGCGCCTCCAGGGCGTGGAAAACCGTACCCACCACGTCGCGGATGGTATCCACCAGGTCCTTGCTGGAAGGGCGTCCGGCGTGCACCTTGGGCCCCAGGAACGACTGGCAAACCCGGAAGCCGCCCGCCAGCGCGGCAGCGGTCATCCAGGTCTCGGGGCTGAGGCGTGAGAGGTCTTCGCGCCAGATTCCTTGCGCCAGCACCTGGCACGCCAGGCCGCCGGAAAATCCCAGCTCGCCTCCCACCGGCTCTTCAACTTTTGTCCCGTAGACCGCGCTCATCAGCGGCGCCACCAGATTCCTGACCAGCAGACCGTCGTGGCGATGCCGCTGGTAAAGGGGAGAAACGAAGTCGTATTTCTCGCGGAAGACGGGCCGCAGCAGGCCCTCCACCCATTCCGGCGTCAGGCTCTCCAGGTCGGGAGAAAACAGCGCACAGGCTTTGGCACGCAGCAGGTCGGCGGCGGCCAGGATGAGACGTACCGCCCCGCCTTTACCGAGAAAGCCCGGGTAGGACGTCATCACGCGGTGGGTAGTGCGCAACGGGTTGGCGGCCAGCACGGAGCGGTAATCCTGAATGGAAGCGGCTTCCACCGCTTCCGGGGTGCCGTCGTGCGAGCCTCCGTCGGCGGCGATGATCACCGTGCGCTCGCGCGGAAAATACTTGGCCAGGCCGATCTGCGCGCACTGCACCACGTGCTCGATGGTGGAACGGTTGTTGAGGGTGGGCAGGCCGACGAGGATATCCACCTCGCCCACCGCGGAGAGCTGGTTCAGAAATTCGTCGGAAAGAAAGCTGTCTTCCACTAGGGTCCGCCTCGTAACCGCGCGCGGGCCGCCGCCCGGCGCCAGGGTGCGCCGGCGCTTAGAAACGGCGCAACCGGAACCAGAAAAACTGATAAGGCCCCAAAGTCAAAAGGTACGGCAATTCGCCCAGGCGGGGGAAAAAGTTCCCCCCGAACATCTCGATGGGAATCGAGTTGCGGAAACGCCGCAAGTCGAGCTCCACCGCTTGCGCAGTGCTGGCAAGGTTGTTGAGCACCAACACGCGCTCCTCGCCCAGGGAGCGGATGTAGGCCAGCACGCGGTGATTGGCGGGCTTGAGCAGCTCGATCGAGCCGCGGCTGAAGACCTGGCTGGAACGCCGCACGCGGATGATGCGCTTCATCCAGCTCAGCAGCGAGTGCGCGGAGCGCTTCTGCGACTCGACGTTCACCGCCTGGTAGCCGTTCAGGGGGTTGGAGATCAGGGGCAGATAGAGCTGCTCCGGGTCGGCGGTGGAAAACCCTGCGTTCCAGCCCCCGTTCCACTGCAGGGGCGTGCGGACGCCGTTGCGGTCGCCGAGATAAATGTTGTCACCCATGCCGATCTCGTCGCCGTAATAGAGCACCGGGGTGCCGGGGAGCGAAAGCAGCAGGCTGTTCATCAGCTCGACGCGCCGCCGGTCGTTGTCCATGAGCGGCGCCAAGCGCCTTCGGATGCCCACGTTGAGCTTGGCGTTCTGCTTGCGCGCGTACTCGTCGTACATGTAGTCGCGCTCTTCGTTGGTGACCATCTCCAGGGTCAGCTCGTCGTGGTTGCGCAGGAAGGTAGCCCACTGGCAGGTTTCGGGAATCTCCGGCGTCGTTTCCAGAATGTCCACGATGGGCTTGCGGTCTTCCAGCTTGCCGGCCCTGAACATGCGCGGCAGGAGGGGAAAGTGGAA
>JBJKQV010000432.1:0-9843 GCA_046704985.1 Terriglobia bacterium | reverse complement strand
GGGCGTATATCAACTCCTCGCTCATCATGGCGCGGATGTCGTCGGCGGACACCTCTTCCACTTTCGAAACCTCGTGGGAAGTGCGGAAGCCGTCGAAGAAGTGCACGAACGGAATGCGCGATTCCAGGCTGGCGGCGTGGGCGATAAGCGCCAGGTCCATGGCCTCCTGAACGGAGTTGGAAGCGAGCAGGGCAAAACCCGTCGCCCGGGTGGCCATCACGTCGCTGTGGTCGCAGAAGATCGACAGCGCATGGGTGGCCACGGTGCGCGCCGCCACGTGAATTACCCCCGCCGTCAGCTCGCCGGCAATCTTGTACATGTTCGGAATCATCAACAGCAGGCCCTGCGAGGCGGTAAACGTGGCGCCCAGCGCGCCGGTCTGAATGGCGCCGTGCAGCGTTCCTGACGCCCCGCCCTCACTTTGCATCTCCACCACCGTGGGCACCGCGCCCCAGACGTTCGTCTTGCCCTTGGCGGCCCACTCATCCGCGAATTCGCCCATCGGTGAGGCGGGCGTAATCGGATAGATGGCGACTACTTCACTCGCGTGGTAGGCCGAGTAGGCAGCGGCTTCGTTCCCGTCGATGGTGACCTTGCGTCTAGCTTCTGACATTTTCCCTCCCGACATCCCTGATTAATGTGCTTTCTGCTTCATTCCTATTGGTGCAGGCCGTCAGCATAAACTGCGCCCCATGAATCGATCCTTTGCCCCAGCTTCCCTCCACCCTTCGGATGGAGCGGACCGCCGCGCCGCGGCTGTGCTTTCAATAAGGATGAGCGGAATTTTCGTGGCGCGGTGGCTTCTGGGCGTGGTGTATCTCAATGGATGATCAACGGCCATTTTGTCCCTAGGCGGACAAAGCGCGTGTCAGCAACAAAACAAGCTGAGTCGGAAATGGTAACACAAGTTTCATAGGCCCAGTTCGTTGCTGGAGGGGTGGGCCGGGTCGCGGGTCAAACTGCCAACGCCCAGGCGGTGGCGGGCAGTTTCATCAACTCTTCTCAATGCGGCAGAGAGCTTCTCTGCCCCTCTGACGTCCAGTACACGCGGCGCATCCGTACGCTTCTTTCCATCGGGTCAGCTACGGTTCCAGCCGGTATTTCGCCGAGCGCCGCGACTCATAGTGTATCACCGCGGCTGGGTTTCGCGCAGGCTAGATTAATAGCTTACGATGGCTGCACGCACCGCACGGCGGAACTGGAATCCCCCCAAGGTTTGCTTTGACTTCACCTGACCCGCGAGGAGCAAGCGCGGTTCAAGACGGTGTAATCCTGCGCGAAGGGGGCCAGATACTGCGGCCACCTGCGGACACCTTTCGAAGCCGCCCAGGATGCCAGGCCGCACACCGGCTTCAGCGACCAATCCGGATATTCTTTCCGCAGACTTCCTTGCAGGGCGTAGACACCGCGCAGCGCCAAAAGCGCCTGGCGATACTTTTCCGGACGGGTCAAGACTCCGCCGCGCGCGAGCTGAAGCAGCGCCTTCTGGACGTCCGCGGCCCCCTGCGGGTCGCACTGAGCGCTCGAGACCTGGGCTTGATAAACGGCCTTATAGGGGTCGAGTGAGAATTCGTCCTTCATGCCCATGCCGGCCAGATCGTCGAGACCACAGGTGTTTCCGTTGCGGACCTCCGGGAAACGGACCTGGAGCTTGCGATGCACCTCATACGCCAGCATCAAATTGACCGCGGCCACCTGGCGAGAGTCTTCTCCGCGTACCGCAGGCTGTGGTTTCCCCAGCAATCCGCTGGTGTCAAACAGGTATCCCGAGCCGGCGGGCTCGCCGGGAACCCCGAAAATGAAGCGCAGTCCCTGGAGAGCGGCCGGCGACGCGGCGCTCTCCAGCACCGCGATCCTGCCAATCCGGTATTGGTTGATGAAGCCCCGGCTTTGCAGCCGCAGGCTCTCGAAAGCGCCCTTGGGAAGCGGCGTTCCGTCTTGCCAGAGTCGGAAGGTTCGAAGGAAGGGGGTCACCGCGCAAGCGTGCACGGCCTTCCAATCGGCAGGGGGAAAGTGCGTGCCCACATAAAAATTGAGCGTGGGCAGCGGCTGATCCAATTTGACCATCGGCCACTCGGCCGTGGACGACTGATTGCCGCGCAGGGGGAGATATAAGGTGCTGCCGCGCCCGCGGGCCCGGGCGACGGAACGAAAAATCGGCGCCAGTCCGCCCGGGCTCAGCGGGAAAGGGAAAGTCAGGAAATCCAGAAACACCAGCGCAAAGCAAACCCCCGTGACCAGACGTTGGCGCCCGGCCATGCGGTGGGCGAGCTCCTGATATCCGTAAGCCGCCAGCAAGGCGATTCCCGCCATGGCCAGGCGGACAAACCGCGTCGGCTGGTCGATCGCCGACACAATCGGCAGGCGGGCCAGGTAGTGGAGGGGCAGGTGGACCTGCATGCCGCCCACCCAAATGGGATGGCCCCAGATGCGCAGACTGTCGCCACTGGCCAAGACCAGGTATACGGCAACCATCCAAAACCACCATCGCGCGTTGCCATCCTTCTTGTAGCACCTGGCGGCGCCATAGATCGCCAGCGCCAGAGCCGTCCATCCCAAATAACTTGCCGCTTCCATCTGGAGGCCCGGGAAGACGTGTTGGTAAACCGGAGCGACCGCGTGGCCAAAGAAGGTTGAGAGGTAGCTGGGCGTCACGAACGCCGCCAGGTCGGCTCCGGGGTTCCACGACCCCAGGGAAACAGGAAGCGGGAACAGGCGGAACAAGAAGGGACCCAACAGCGCAGCAAACCAGAACCCTCCCAGGGTTCCGGTCGCGAGCAGCCGCCAACGGGTGCGGCCGTCGGCGCGCATCCACTCGCGCAGGAACCAGAGCAGAAGCAAGGGAAGAAGATAAAAGGCCGTTTGCAGGTCCACGTACGCGGCCGCGGCCATCGCCGTCCCGAGCCACAACCCGTTGGGCACCCAGCGCTGCGCGGTCGGGGGCCGGATTCGCAGCAGCGCCAGAAGCACCAGGGGAATCTGAAACACCACGACCAGATTCAGATGGCCCAGGGCGCGGATCATCACCGCGGGCGCGAAGCCGAAAATAAAGCCGGCCAGAACCGAAGCGGTTTGTCCCAGCCCCAAGCGCGTGGCCACGACGTACATCAGGTAGGCGCCCGCCACCAGCGAGAGCATCACGATCAGGTTGTATGTCGCCGGGAACCCCACCAGCATCTGGATGGGAATGGAAGGAACGGCCAACAGCGGCATCAAATTAACGCCGGTCAAATCCAGGCCGTGGGGGTAAAAGAGCAGGCGCGTGTAAAAGGGGCTGTGGGCGTGGAAGATCGCGTACTTCCACCACCAGAGCACCCACGCCAGGGCATAATTGTCCGTCGGTGTTCCCAGCAGACGGGTGCCGAAATGCCGGGCCAGGGGCCAAGTGTAGACGAGGAAGATGAAGAGGTAAATTGCCAGGACGAGCAGTTTCCCGGCCAGCCTCGGTCTGTTGCCGCTCGAGGACATCCGCTCCCGATTCGCTGCCTGCTCCATGTTGCGCCACGGTCGGCACGGCGCAAAACCGCCAAGAATTCTAACACGGGCCACGGCCGGCCTCGGCCCGGCGGCCACGGGTTGGACGTGAAAATGTCTTGCGCCCTCGCCGACGGGCGCCCAGACTGACTCAGAAAGTGGTAAAACGTTAGGGGCAAAGGCTGAAAGCTCAAAGGCACAACCTTCGGGAGGACGGGCGAAATGGAAAATACGGGCCAATGGGTTGGAACGCTTGGCGTGGAACCGCAAGGGCCGATCGCGGCGGGGAGCCACGGCACATGGACCCTCCACTACACGACCGGGCGCTACGGCATTGATAGCGGAGGGCGCTTGAGGCTCTTGTTCCGCTACGCGTGGGACGGAGGCCGGTTCCAGGTCGAAAATCCGAGCGGCGACGACTACGTGACGGTAAGCAGCAGCCGTCCCGCCACTCGCTTCCGGGTGTTTTGGGACACGCGCGGCGGCCGGCGTCCGTGGATGCCGGCGCTGATCATCGAGATTCGCGACGAGCCCCTGGCGGAAGGCGATACGGTGACCATCCGCGTGGGCGACACCAGCGGAGGCAGCCGGGGCCATCGCGCACAGTCCTTTGTGGAGTCCGATTTCCGCTGGCTGATGGACGTCGAGGCGTTCGAATCCGGCAGTTGGGTGGAAGTTCCCGGCTGTCCCGTCTGCCCCGTCGTTTCCGCGGCGCCCGAACAGTTGGTGCTCTTGGCGCCTTCGCAAGCCGCCGCCGGCCAGCCCCTGCGGCTGCTGGTGAAGTGCGTGGACGTTTACGGTAACCCTGCGGCCGATTACCAGGGTGAAGTTTCCCTGCGCGCAGAAGACTGCCAATCGGGCGCGCCGGTGGAATTCGAAGGTCCCCACTCCCGCCGAATCGAAGCGGCGGACGGCGGCCTGGGCCCCGTGGAAGGGCTGCGTTTTTCGAAGCCCCTCACGGCGCGCTTCCGGGGGCAAGACGCGGCAGGGCGAACGGCGGTTTCCAATCCCGTGGAGATTCTTGCCGCGCCGCCGGCTCTCTCGCATTTCTGGGGAGACCTGCACGCTCAGTACAACAACGCTCTGGGCACGGGAAGCGTGCGCGAGGCGATGCGCTATGCCCGCGACGCGGCGGCAGCCGGTTTTACCGGGCATCAACCCAACGACTTTCAGTTCCGGCAGAGCGGCTGGGACGAAGCGCGAACGGAAATACCGAAATTCTACGAGCCCGGCCGCTTTGTTCCTTTCGTCGGCTACGAGTGGTCGGGGAACACCCCGGCGGGCGGCGACCGCAACATCCACTTTCTGAATGACGACGGCCCGCTCCACCGCAGCAGCCATTGGCACATTCCTGACAAGAGCGACGCTGACGCGGATCGCTATCCACTTTCCGAACTCTACCGCGAATTTGCGGGACGGCGCGACGTCCTGATGGTGCCCCACGTGGGCGGACGGCGATGCGACATCACGGCCTTTCACGACCCCGCCCTGGAACCGGTGGTCGAAATTTGTTCCTGCCACGGCCGGTTTGAATGGTTGTTGCGCGAGGCTCTGGCCAACGGTTACACCGTGGGCGTTATTGGAGGCAGCGACGACCACACGGGGCGGCCGGGGGCGGCCTATCCAACCAGCCATTCGTTCGGGACGCGAGGCGGCCTGGCGGCGGTCTACTCGACGGAGCTCACGCGCCAGGGGATTTTTGCCGCCCTGCGCGCGCGGCACTGCTACGCCACCACCGGAGAAAGAATGCTGCTGGCGGTGACGACGGCGGACGGCCACATGATGGGCGACGCTTACCACGCCGCCAAGCCGCCGCGCTTGGCGGTTCGAGTGGCGGGCACCGCTCCCCTGGAAGCGGTCGAGGTCATGCGCAACCAGGACCTGGCCTACAGCCTGCCCATCTCGGAAGGACTCGATCCGAACCGCGTGCGGCTGCAATGGTCGGGAGCGCACGTCAAGGGCCGCGGCCGGCACGCCGATTGGACGGGCGGCGCGCGCGTCAAAGGGGCGCGCATTGTGGGCGTGAAGGCGGTGGCTTTTGACCACCCTCGCCAAGGGATTACCGCCTGGGACGAACACCAGGTGCGCTGGGCGTCGACCACTTCGGGAGATTTCGATGCCGTAGAACTGACGCTCGACGATGGCGCGCAAGCGAAGATCTCCGTGGAGACGGCGCCCGCAAAATTCCGGTTCGCCGTCTCGCGCCTCGCCAAAAAGCCCCTGGTGAAAAATTGCGGAGGCGTGGAGAAGCTATTCCTCGCCCGCCTGTGCCCGCTGCAAGCCGGGCCCACGATGATTTCCTTCGAGTGGCGCGACCGTCGTCCCGCCGCCGGGCGCAACGCCTATTGGGTGCGCGTCACCCAGGCGGACGGAGAAATGGCCTGGAGCAGTCCCATCTATATCGAGAGCTAAGGAAGGCCCGGCCCCGCAGCGGGGCGCCTGGGTACTGCCTGAAAAGTCTTACAGAGGGGCGCTAATCATGAAGCACACTCTAATCCCCTACCTCCTCAATCGGAGGAAATTTCTGGAGCGTTGCGGGTGGGCCGCGGCGGGGTCGGTCGTGGGGCCGGTGCTGCTGAAGGGTGAAGCAAGCGGCTGGAATCCCGGCAGCCAGGGGAGCGGGAAGAAACCTTTTGGGTCGGGCTACTTTGGCGAGTGGATTGGGGACGAATTCGGTCTGCCGGCTTTCCGCTATACGTGTGACCAGACCACCGACCCGAAAGCCATCTCGCCTACAGACGCGGCTTTTCGCTCGCCGACCGATCAGACGCATCAAGTGGGCAACGACCGGCTGGTGGCGGCGGTTTCCAACTACGGCTACGTGCAGGTTCGCCAGGATGAGGGCGCTCCCAAGTTTCTGAACGATTACACCCCCGAGCGCGGGCACTACGGAGCAGGGCTCGGTTACCTGACGGACGGCAGCGCCCTGCTCAGCACTTTCTATCCGGGAACCGGCGAGAACTTTGACCGCATCTTCGGCGTGGGCTATCTGCGCAAGAAGGTGGGCGGAGCGGGCTATGCCGTCGATCAAGTCCTCTTCGCGCCGTTCGGCGATGATCCCGTGCTGGTTTCGGAGGTGACGGTCACCAATCACCGGCGGTCGCCCGCGGACTTGCGCTGGATTGAGTACTGGGGATGCCAGGTGTACCAGTTTTCCTTCCGGTCGTGGATGGAGGCGACGCTCGACGGAACGCCTGGCGCGTCGGTGGAACTGCGGCGCAAGTTCGGCGACCGCTTCGCCCACCGGTTCCGGCGCGTGGCGGACGGCTTCGGCCTGCTCGAAAGCAAGCGGTTCCTGGGCCGGACGTCCGAAGACATCCGCTTGTGGCAAGGGGTCAAAGACTCGATTTCCGCGCGTGCCCGCGGGCGGTCGTTCGTGGAGCCGGTGGAAGGAGAAGCGCGATACGAGGATCTGGAACCTCCTGCGACTTTTCTCGTGGCCCTGGAAGGGCCCGCGCCGGGCTTGTCCACCAACGGCAAAGCTTTCTTCGGCTCGGGCGGCGCCCTGCGGCCTTCGGGTTTGCAGAAGGAATTGGAGGGCGACCTGAGCGCGCAGGGTCCGGAAAGCGCCCTGCTTCTCGAGCGCGGCTTCTCCCTGCGGCCCGGGGAGAGCAAAACCTGGCGCTTCCTTTATGGATACCTTCCAAAAAAGACGGACATGGCCACGCTGGTGAACAAGTATCGCAAGGAGGGCGCGTCCCTGTGGGCGCGCTCGAGCGGGCAATGGAAAAAGAGCGGCCTGCGTTTTGACACCGGCTCCGCGCCCTGGGCGGAACGGGAACTGACGTGGGGCCACTATTACGCTCGCAGCAGCCTGACCTACGATGACTTCTTCAATGCGCACATCATTTCGCAGGGCGAGATCTACCAATACATCATGGGGCTCCAGGCGGCGGCGCGAGACCCTTTGCAGCACGCGCTGCCCTTCATCTTCAGCGACCCTTGGATCGTCAAGGAGGTTTTGCGCTACACGCTGAAAGAGGTTCGGGCCGACGGGTCCATCCCTTATTCCATGACGGGCCACGGAATGCCGATGCCCAGCACTCAGGATGACTCCAGCGATCTCACCCTGTACCTGGTTTGGGTGGCGAGTGAATATCTCCTGGCGACCAGGGACTGGGCTTTTCTGGATGAAGAAATCGCCCCGGGAAGCCTCCGGGGGCCGGACGCGCCCCATGAGACGGTTGGCAACCTCCTGGCCCGATGCTATCGCTACTTGAACGACGCCGTCGCCACCGGCCCCCACGGCATCATGCGGATGTTGATGGACGATTGGCTGGACGCGCTCGTCTACCAGGCGGTTCCCCTGCCGCAGCGAGAACAATACATTCGCGTGGGGGAGAGCGTTTTGAATTCCGCCATGGCCTCGTACGTTTTCGACCGTTACGCGAGCGTCCTGGCCTCCGTTCATGCAAAGCCGGAGCTTGCCACGGGGCCGAGTCAGAAGGCCGAGGAGCACCGCCGCGCCGTACGCGCCCAGTGGACAGGCCAGTGGTTTCGGCGCGCGTGGCTCGGCCCCGAGTTGGGCTGGCTGGGTTCCGACACAATCTGGATCGGCCCGCAGTCCTGGGCGATGATCGGCGGCGCCGCGACCCCGGAGCAGCGCCGCACCCTCGTGCGGTCCGTGGACGAATTCCTTCTGCGCCCATCGCCGATCGGCGCTATGCGCTGGAGCCCTGGAGATCATCCCGACGGAACCAAGCGTCCTCACGGCGCTTCGGGGCACGTCAACATGTCTCTCAATGGGACGATGATCTGGGCGCTGTCACTCGTGGATCGGACGTTGGCTTGGGACCTGTGGAAGAAGAACATGCTGGCCACTCATGCCGAAGCCTATCCGGACGTCTGGTACGGCACTTGGAGCGCACCGGACGCTTACGACGGCGTCATCGACCCCCACCCCGGCCGCCAGGATCCCAGTCGCGCCGCCTTGAAGAGGGGAAAAGGAGATTTCTCGGGCGTGGACTATCCGATCATGAATCCCCATCAGCACGCCTGGCCTTTGTTCACCGCTTCCAAAATCATCGGCCTGGAGTTCACGCCGAAGGGCGCGAGCGTTCAAGCTATTCTGCCCTTGGAGACTTATCGTTTCACTTCGCCCCTGTTCGGATTCGAGAAGAATGCCCGAGGTTACAGGGGCTGGTACGAACCTTCGGGCGGGAGCGGCCGTTGGACCATTTCGATCCGCCTCCTTCCCGAAGAGCTTCGAAGGTATGTTCGAGTCAGGGTAAACGGATTGGAAACACCGCTTCGTCCGCGTCCCGACGGAGCCATCGAAGTCGCAGGCGAGGGCGGCCCGGGCAAACCTCTGCGCTGGTCAATCTCGGCGTGAGTCGGACGCGGAGCAAAGGTCAGAGATTCAAACCCAGCAACTTGCCCCGCCGGCCGGTGAGCTCGAGGACTCCGACTTTTCCCGTTTGAACGTCCAAGCGCATGCGGATTTCGTTGGGCGGAATCCCGATCACCTGGCCCACCAGCAGGCGCAGGAAGGTTTTGTGAGAAAGGAGAACGATGGTCTCGGCCTGAGACTGCATCGCGGCATCGAGAACCCTTTCGATGCGCGGCTGGGTTTGGAGCCCGCTTTCTCCTTCCGGAGGGCCGTGAAGAAAAGCATCCTGCTCCCACGCGGCATAGGCTTGCGGAGTCGACCGGCGCGCTTCTTCCTTGGTCAAGCCTTCCCAGACTCCGAAGGAGTTCTCGCGGAGGTCCTCCATAACCTGCCATTGGGCCGCGGGAAGGATGATTTCGGCGGTTTGGCGGGCCCGCTTGCGGGGGCTGGTCCAAGCCGCACCAAAGCGAGGAACCAGCCGCGACAGGACTCCGGCAGCCTGAGCAGCTTGTTCCCGCCCCAAAGGTGAGATGTCAACATCCCGGTCGCCGCAAAAGCGATCGTGGTCCTTGTTCAGCTCGCACTCACCGTGCCGAATGAATACCAGGGTCTTGGTCGTAGGCATATCCACCATTTAGGTTGGGGCGCGTCAAGGGCTCCCGATGTCTGAAGGCGGCGAGGCCGCACCGCGAGCGACGCCCCGGTTTTTACGAATATCCCCGCTGCGCACAAGCCTTCCGGAAACGGGCGTATATTTCCCCGTAGCGGTTCGAGTCCTTGCCGGGCGTGTAGGTCTCGCCGGCAGAAGTCATGGCCTGAATCGCTTTGCGGACGTCTCCCCCGTGGAGCGTCTCCATGGCCGCGAGGATGGCAGCGCCAAAAGCGGCCGTGGGGTAGCGGCAGCGGACCACGCTGCGATTCAACACATCCGATCGCAGGTGAGAAAGGACAGGGCTGCGGGCGGGGCCGCCCGTCGTGTACACCACGCCGCCCACCTCCACGCCGCACTGTTCCAGGGGTTGGTTTACCCAGCGATCGAC
>JBJKQV010000431.1:0-3868 GCA_046704985.1 Terriglobia bacterium | reverse complement strand
GCGTTGATGCGCCCGTTGCGCAGGTCCACCAGCGCCTGGCGCGGGTCCGCGTAGTTGACCGTGGAGAACGTGCGCGCGTTGGCGGCCACCGCCCCGAACATCTCGCGCAGCTTCACCGTGGCCAGGTGATGGTCCTGGTCCACCACTCCGACGCGCAGGTTCTTGATCTTGCCCCCGAAGGCGTAGCCCAGCACCACCAGCTGGATGAGCGGAAAGACCATGGAGACCAGCATCAGCGTAGGGCTGCGGAAGAACTTGCGAAGGTCGCGCTCGATGAGGGCCAGAATGCGGTTCATGGCAGATTATCCGCGCCGGGCTCAGTAATTGCTGCCCCGCCGGTACATGAAGCTCACGTCCATCTTGCCGTCCTGCAACTCGTCGCGCAGCTGGCGGCCGGTGAAGTGGGTAAAGACGTCGTCGAGGGTGGTGCTCTGCACGGAGAGCGAAGCGACGGTCACCCCGGCGCGCCGCGCCGCTTCCACCAGTTCGACGGTGGTGCGCGGCCCGTTGTGCGAGGCGAGGCGGTAAACCGTGTCGTGCGCCACCACGCTGTCCACCTCCGGCAGCGCCTCCAGCGTCTGCTCCCAACCCTCGGGAACCTCCGTGAAGCTCACCTCCAGAAAGCTGTTGGCAGGGATGGAAGCCTTGAGCTTGAGCGGCGAGTCGAGCGCCATCAGCTTGCCGTGGTCGACGATGGCGATGCGGTCGCAGAGCTTGTCGGCCTCGTCCATGTAGTGCGTGGTCACCAGAATCGTCAGCTGGCGCTCCTGCTTCAGGCGCATGAGCATTTCCCAGACGGCGATGCGCGAGGTGGGGTCGAGGCCGGTGGTGGGCTCGTCGAGGAAAAAAATGTTGGGCTCGTGGACGAGTCCGCGGGCGATTTCCAGCCGCCGGCGCATGCCCCCCGAGAGGTGCTTAACAGGATGGCGGGCCCAGGCGTCGAGCTCCACCGCTTTCAGCAGCTCATGCACCACCCGCAGCCGCCGCTCGCGCGGCACGCCGTAGAGCTTGGCGAAGATGTGCATGTTTTCTTCCGCCGTCAGCTCCAGGTCGGAGGTCATGGCCTGGGGTATGACGCCGATCGAGTGGCGCACCCGGTTGGCGTCGCGCACCACGTCGAAGCCGTTGACCGTCGCGGAACCCGAGGTGGGCGGCAGGAGCGTGGTCAACATGCGGATGAGCGTCGACTTCCCCGCCCCGTTGGGCCCCAGCAATCCGAAGATTTCACCTTCTTCCACGAAGAAGCTGAGGGCGTCCACGGCCGTGAAGCCGTTGAAGCGCTTGCTGATCTGATCCACTTGGATGGCAGGCATGGCTTCGATCTCGCCGGGGGCGCGCGCCCCTACGACCCCTTCCCGAAGGGCAGCTCGACAAACGCCGTCAGCCCCGGCGCCAGGCGGCGGTCGCGGTTGTCCACGCGCAGCCGGATTTCGAAGGTCTTGATGTCGCGCTTGGTGCGGCTCACGTCGCGCTGCGTGGCGTATTCGGCGTCCACGCCGCGGAAGTACACCGTGCCCTCCCGCTCCAGGCCGCCCGGAAAGCGCACCGGCAGGCGCTCGCCCAGGCGGATGCGGTCGATGTAAGTCTCCTCAACGTCGGCGCGCACCCAGAGGTTGTCGGGGTTGTAGAGCTCCACGATGGGCTGGCCGGGGCTGACCACCTCGCCCTGCAAGGCGGCGCGCAAGGCGACCAGGCCGGCGATGGGCGAGCGCACCTGCGTGTAGTCCACGCGCACCTGCGCGGCCTGCTTCTGCGCCCGCGCGGCGGCCAGTTGGTGGCGCCCGGCGGCGAGCTGGCTTTTGCGCACCGCAATCTGCTCGGCGCTGGATTGCGCCAGGGCGAGGGCGGCTTTCTGCGCCGCCACCTGCTTGCGTAGTGCCTGCACCTGCGCCCGCGCGGCGTCGAGCGTGGTGCGCGCCTGGTCGTGCGCCTGCGAGGAGACGATGCCTTGCTGAAAGAGCCCGTCGGCGCGCTGGGCGTCGAGGCGCGCCTGCTCGAGTTGCGCCTCCGCCTGCGCGACCGAAGCCTGCCCGGCCGCCAGTTGCGCCTCCGCCTGGCGGACCTGGTCGCGCGTCTGCCGCTCCTGAAAACGCAGCGCGGCTTGCGCTTCATCCACCGCCGCCGCCGAGCTCCGGGCGCTGGCGGCGTAAAAGCGCTCGTCGGCGCGCAGCTCTTCGGGCGCCAGCACGGCGAGCAGCTGCCCCGCCGCCACGGTGTCGCCGTCTTTCACCAGCAGGCGCGTGAGGCGTCCCTGCACCTGGGCGCTGACCGCGATGTTGTCGGTGGTGACGATGCCGGTCAGCGTCATGCCCTGCGTGCGGCTGCGGGTGAGGAAATAGACGGCCACGCTCGCGAGCACGGTCACCACGGCAATGATCGTAAACACCTTGCGGCTCATGGAATGCGCTCCTGCGGCTTGCGAAACAGCCCGTAGCGGACCCAGTCCAGAATCGCCTGCTTGCGCCGCGCCAGCTGCGCCGGCGAATAGGGGTCCGTCCCCGTCACCTTGCCGAACACCGGGGCTACCAGAAAATAGAAATTGCTCAGCGCCACCAGCGAAATCACCGTCTGGTGGCCGTCCACGGGGCGAAATTCACGGCTCGCCACCCCGCGCGCGATCAGGCGCTCCAGGGCGCGCCCCAGGGGCAAGGAGTATTTGCGTGCCAGGCGCTCCAGCCCGCCTCCACCCGACAGCAGCAGGCGCGGGAAAAGGCGGGGGTAGTGGGGGCGGCTGCTGATCATGTCGAAATGCATGCTCACGTAATCGAGCAGGCGGGCGCGCGCCGAGCCGCCCCGCGCCAGCACCTCCTGAGCGCGGCGGCTGAAGTCGCGCATCTGTTCCTCCAGGACCGCCAGATAGAGGTCGTCCTTGCTGCGGAAGTAGTAGTAAAGGAGGGCCTTATTGACATGCGCGGCCGCGGCGATGGCCTCGGTGCGCGCTCCCGCCAGGCCCTGGGCGGCGAAGAGGCGCTCGGCGGCGCGCAGGATGGCGGCGCGCGAGCTTCCGCGGCGGCGGGAGGCGGTCCGGGAACGGGTCGGAGAGGCGCTCATGGCACGATTTAACTAACCGGATAGTTAAATTACCGCGCTCGCCCGCCCCCTGTCAACCCTCCGCCGGGAGGGCGGGGAAAGATTCTCATGGTGTTGAACGTAGAGTATGGTAGAATGACCGCTCAGTCATCTTATCAGACAAGGACGTTTTGCCATGCCCTCTACCGTCAAAACCAAGAAAGAAGTGGTGACGGAATTCCGCACCGCCGGCATCCTCGCCGCCGCCCACCGCGTCTTCGCCGAGAGGGGCTTCCACGGCGCCACCATCGACGCCGTCGCCCACGGCGCCAAGGTCGCCAAGGGCACCGTCTACCTCTATTACCGCTCCAAGCGCGACCTCTACTGGGCCGCCCTCAAGCAGGGGGTCCTGGCCATGCTGGAGCGCACGCGCGCCGAAATGGATGCGGCGGAGACCACCGAGGCCAAGATTCGGGCTTTCGTCGAGAGCAAGGTGCGCTATTTCGATGAGAACCGGGAATTCTTCAAGATCTACTATTCCGAATTCGGCAACGCCCTCACCTACCCCGCCAACGCCCACAAGGACTTCACCGCCCTCTACCGCCGCCAGGCGCACATGCTGGAAGAGGTGCTGGAGCGCGGGCTGCGCCGCAGGGAGATCCGCTGCGGGCGCGCCGACGTCACCGCCCTGGCCATCGCCGAGCTCACCCGCGGCCTGATCACCCACCGCCTGCTCGGCTGGTCGAAGGGCAAGGTGCAGGAAGACGTGGTTTTTCTCTTCGACTTCAACTGGAAAGGAATCGGGCGCTCATGAAACTTTCGATGACGCTGGCCATGATTTTGATGCTCGGGGCGGGGG
>JBJKQV010000430.1:0-6922 GCA_046704985.1 Terriglobia bacterium | reverse complement strand
GTTCGAACCCACGCCGTTGGGCAGCGATTCGACGTAAAGGAAAGGCGTGTTCCAGCGGTCAATCTGCAGCCAGATCTTCCCCTGGCGGGCGTCCCAATAATCGGTAAAGAAGCCTGTAAACTTTTCCATCCCCTTGGTCTTTTCGGCGATGCTCGGTAAGGGTTGAGGTTCGGCGGCCGCGGCAGGCAACACCGCCGCGGGAAGACCGGTAAGAATTAGAATTAAACCCACGAGAGCGGCACGTTTCATGGCAATTCTCCATAAGAAAATGGCTTTCCTGACAGATTCATGCGAGGTTGCGAGTATACCGCCGGGAGGGCGAGGACGACAAATCTTGCCTTTCGAGAGCAACCTCCCGGCGGGATCCTTTGGGAAATGAAGCCGCAGCGCGGCAGTGCATCCATACCTGAATTTCCGGTAATTCTCTCTTGACTCCATCAGGCGGCAGGGTAAGCATGGGGACAATCGGCCTCGCCCAGCAGCAAGACCGGGAGGGAGGAGCGCTTGCCACCGCGCGCCGTCTCCGGCATTCTCAGTCGCCGTTCCCGCACGTTTCCAGAGTGCTCTCCGCGCAAGCCTGCCTCCTTGAAAACCTATCCCGAGATACCCAGGAGTTTCCCGCGATTTCATCTTCTCTTAAATCATTCCTCGATTCTTCGCCACGGCCATTGTTTGGGGCTCGAAAGCGACTCCGGCTCCGCGCCGAGGCAGCGCTAGAACTCGGCGGCGCCCGTACAAATCGGAAATGAACGAGCAAGTCCTGGCCTGGAGTGCGCCTCCGGGAAGCCCGGAACCCGGCCGTTCCCTTCGCAGCGCCGGGACCGCAAGCCTCCAGGCGAGAGGAGGAGCGAAGATGGAGCAGGCACAGAAGCGAAGAACGCTTTGGCGAGTCCTGGCGCCGGGCCTCCTGGCCACCCTACTGGCGGCCTGGGGACACGCGCAGAAGGTGACGACCGTCGTCGGTGGCGCCACGCAGGAAGGCGTACCGGCCACCCAGGCAGCGCTGATCTTTCCCGAATACGCCGTCGTGGACGCGCAAGGAAACCTGTACATCTCCGACTTCGGAAGCAACCGGGTTCGCAAGGTTGGTCCCTCGGGGACGATCACCACCTATGCGGGAACCGGTGTGGCCGGCTTCAGCGGCGACGGCGGTCCGGCCGTCCGGGCGCAACTGTCCGCGGTGACCGGTCTGGCCCTGGACCCGGCGGGCAACCTCTACATCGCCGATCAGGGGAACGCGCGCATTCGCCGCGTGAACCGCGCGGGCATCATCACCACCATCGCCGGCACGGGCACACCCGTCACCAGCGGCGATACGGGCCCGGCCCTCGAGGCCGGCATCTGTTTCCCCTGGGCCCTGGCGTTCGACCGCGCCGGCAACCTTTACGTCTCCGACAGCCATGACAACCTGGTGCGGCGAATCGACCCCTCCGGCCATATCATCACGGTGGCGGGCGGCGGGCTTGCCGCCGCGAGCGAGCGAGAAGGAGAAAAGGCCTTGGGCGACGGCGGGGACGCGGGCCGCGCCACGCTCAACACCCCCCGCGGCCTGGCGGTGGACGACGACGGAAACCTCTACATCGCCGATCGCCAGAACAACCGCGTGCGCCGCGTGGACCACTCCGGAACCATTTCCACTCTTGCCCGCCTCGAGTTGCCCAACGCCCTGGCCTTGGACGGCCAGGGCAACCTGTTCGTCAGCGGCAACAGCACCATTCACAAAGTTGACCTGCGGACCGGGGTGGTCAGCCTCTATGCCGGCTCCGTGCGGGGCTTCGACGGCGACCACCACCCGGCGCTCCAAACCCGCTTCGGGTTTCACTCCCCTGCCGGCCTGACCTTCGATGGAGACGGAAATTTGTTGGCCGTGGACTCGGCGAACGGCCGCGTGCGCCGCATCGACGCGCGCAGCGGCGTGGTAACCACCGTGGCCGGCGGGCGCTCCAGCGAGGGGCCGGCGGGCGTCAGCACCGGCCTGCTCGCCCCCGTCGGCGTGGCCTTGGACCGCTCCGGCAACCTCTACATCTCCGAATCGAACGGCCACCGCATCCTCGAGATGGACTCCCACGGCAACCTCCGCACCGTGGCGGGAACGGGAATCAACGGTTACGCCGGCGACGGCGGTCCCGCCACTTCCGCGACCTTGAATTTCCCCTTCGATGTGGCCGTCAGTGCTTCCGGGGACATCTACATCGGCGACGAGGGCAATTCCGCCATCCGCAAGGTTTCTCCCAGCGGCCGCATTACGACCCCCGTGCACAACAGCGCCTACGTGATCGATGCCCTGGCGCTGGATGAGTCGGGAAACGTCTACTTTTCCGACGTCGCCCGCTGCGTGGTGCGCAAACTGGATGCCCTGGGCCGGGTCACCGTGGTGGCGGGGATCGAGAACTCGTGCGGCTTTGCCGGAGACGGCGGTCCGGCCACTTCCGCGCATCTGAACAACCCCTTGGGCATTGCCACCGACGCCTCCGGGCATCTCTACATCGCCGATTACGGCAACAACCGGGTTCGCCGTGTGGACATCCGCCGGGGGACCATCCGCACGGTGGCGGGAAACGGCGCCTGCCGGCCCGGGGGGAGTAAGAAGGCTCTCTCCGCGTCAGTCTGCCGCCCTCGCGGCTTGGCCCTGGACGAAGAAGGCAATCTGTTCATTGCCGACGCCCACCGCGTGCGCGAGGTGCGCAGAAACGGCAAGATCCGCACCGTCGCCGGCAGTTCCATGCCTTGGGAGAGCCCGCCGCTGGCAGGCGCCGGCCGCATCTCTCCGATGGCCGTCGCCGTGGACGCGCACGGCAACCTTTACATCTCCGATCCCGCGAGCGGAAGAGTCCTCAAGATTCCTTCGCAATGATTCCGGCCACTGGCGGCCTCCCTGGCACGGAGGAGGACCTGGGAAGAATTTACCCTCCACTCCACTCCAGGGGGCATCGCCCCTACTTCGCCTAATTGCTAAGTTATTGAATTTATGTTAGTTAACTTTACTTGCCGTTTGGCCAAAGGCTTGCACATTATCAGTCCTGCAAGCCCGATAGGGGAAATTGTGACGCCGATATGCGGCCGGGCGGGCCGCAAACATCGCGCCGGGACGTGGGGCACAACGGGGGAAGGGATGGAAGCATCCTAACCAGTGTCCTCACGACAAGCGAAGGGTGGCGCGCCGCCCGCGGAGCCGACGCTCAGAGACCGGCTCGAACCAAAGGTTCAGGAGGCTATTCATGAAGAAGCAGCGACGTCATTATCTGGGAATCCTGGGAGCGCTGGCGGGCCTGTGCTCCCTGGCCCTGGTGGTGAGTTGCGGAGGTGGCAGCACCACCGCCACTCTGGGAAGCTCCAGCGGAACTGTGAATGCGTACCTAAGCGACCCGCCCACCTGCTCGGAGCACGTCTACGTCACCATCACCAAGGTGACGGCCAACCTCAGCGCGACCGCCGGGTCCAGCGACAGCGGCTGGCAGACCTTGGCGGACCTTTCGGGCTCGCCCATGCAGGTGGACCTGTCGGAGCTGAATCCCACAGCCCAGCCGGGCTTCTGCGGCACCCTGTTCAAACTCGGCAGCGGCCCGCTGCCGGCCGGCAAGTATCAGCAGATCCGCCTCTACCTCCTGGCCAACAGTGCCACCTCGGGGCCGTCCAACAATTCCTGCAGCGGCGCGGGTTGGAACTGCGTCATTCCCGACGGCTCCACCACGCCCCAGGAATTGACCCTGCCCAGCGAAGTCCAGACGGGCATCAAGATTCCCGCTTCGCAGATTACCAGCGGCGGGCTGACCGTGGCTGCAGGACAGAGCGTGGACCTCAACATTGACATCAACAGTTGCGCCTCCATCGTCAAGGCGGGCAACAGCGGAAAGTACCTGCTCAAGCCCGTACTGCACGCCGGTGAGGTGACCCTGAACAACAACACCCTCAGCGGCACGGTAATTCAGGCCAGTACCGGAAACGAGCCGAACCCCGGCGCACCGGTGCCTAACGCCCTGGTCTTACTCGAGCAGCGAGTCACCTCCGGAACTACGACCACGAGTGTCGTGAAGATGTCCGCCGAAACCAACGCCAACGGCACCTTCGAATTCTGCCCCTTGCCCCCTGGCAGCTCGACCTTCGACGTCGTGGTGACCGGACAGACCACGCAGGGCAGCGGCGCCACGCAGACCACGACGACATACAATCCCAGCGTAGTGCTGGACGTGCCCGCGGGCGGCTCCACCGGCAACATCCCGATCTTTGCCGAAACGGCCACGGGGAGCGGCACCGGACTGGTGAGCACCGACCCGGGCAGCATCTCCGGCCAGATCTCGACCACTTGTGCCACCAGCACCGCCGTGGCCGGCAGCGTGCAGATCTCAGCTTTCCAGTCGGTGACCGATGGCGGGACCACCGTTAACCTGACCATCCCCGTTTTCGACGCCAGTTCCGATCCCGCCGACAACCTGAGCGAAGGGCAGCCGCCCTCGTTCCTGACCGTGGCCACGCCCACCAGCTCCTGCGCCACACCGACGACCGACTGCGTGGGTTACACAATCATGGTGCCGGCCAGCGCAGTGGCTGTCGGAACCTATGACAGCAACACGGGCAACAACGTTCAGCCGCCCAGCGCCACCGACTCGGCCACTTACACGGTCAACGCTCTGGCCGACGGCTCGAACGGTCTGCTGACGTGCTCGGCGCCATCGACTACGACCACGACGTTTACCGTGACCCCCGGAGCCACCACGGATGCCAGCACCCAGCCGGACCTCAACTTTGCGCTTAACGGCTGCACCGCGCCCTCGCCGTAAGCAGGGCGCAGGCAGATGAAATCTCCAGGCGGGGGAATCTTTCCCCCGCCTTATTTTTTCCCGCCCGCAGAAGCGCAAGAATCGGGTTGCCGCCGCCGGCGTTTTGGCCAAAGATAGCCTGCGGAGGGACAAATGACCTGGTCGGCAGACGATTACGCGCGCATCGAAAAAGCTCTGCTCTTTCTGGACGGGAAATTCCCCGACCAGCCCAGCCTGGCGGAAATCGCCGCTCACGTGCACGTAAGCCCCTTTCATTTCCAGCGCCTGTTCACCCGCTGGGCGGGACTGAGCCCCAAGCGCTTTCTGCAATTTCTCAAGGCGGGGCGCGCCCAACGGGCGCTGGACAGGTCGCCCAGCCTGCTCGAGGCGGCTTTCGCGGCAGGGCTTTCCGGCCCCGGGCGCCTGCACGACCTGCTGGTCAGCGTGGAGGCGGTCACGCCGGGCGAATACAAGCGCCGCGGCGAAGGGTTGGAAATCGCCTATGGCTACCACCTGACGCCCTTCGGCGAGTGCCTGCTGGCGGTGACGTCACGCGGCATCTGCGCGCTGATGTTCGTAGTGGATGGCGACCGGCCCGCCCCGCTTGCCGACTTGCGGCGCCGCTGGCCTGGCGCCCGGCTGGTGGAAGACTCCGCCGCCACTCGCCCGTTCATGGCGCGCGTCTTTCCGCAGCACGCCGGACCTCAGCGCCCTCCGCTGCCGCTCTACCTGAAAGGCACCAATTTCCAGGTCAAAGTCTGGGAAGCGTTGCTGCGCATCCCGGAAGGGCGCGTGATTCCTTACCAGGAACTGGCCGCGTGGATGGGGCGCCCGCGTTCGACGCGCGCCGTCGCCAACGCCGTGGGGCAAAACCCCGTCGGCTACCTCATTCCCTGCCACCGCGTCATCCGCAAGATGGGAGCGCTGGGGGGCTATCACGGCGGCATCGGACGCAAGCGCGCCCTGCTCGCCTGGGAAGCCGCCCGCACTTGCCAGAACCTCTAAGCCCCGCCGCGCCGGGGGCTTGCCCTTGTTGGAACTTCTCAAATCTGCGAACATCGAATACTATGCCGTTTCCGGTCATCCGCAGAGGATCGCCGGCAAGGAAGTCTGCTCCTGCGGTTTCAGGAAACTCCGTTGTCCAAATCCCTTCGCCCATCGCGTTCCGTTGTTGCCGCCGGTCCCGCCGCACGCACGCCCGCGCGCTGGCGCCTGGTGCTGGCCTTCGCGGCGGTTTACACCCTGTGGGGTTCCACCTACCTGGGCATCAAAATCGCCATCTCGAGCATTCCGCCCTTCGTCATGGCCTCCGGCCGCTTTGTGATCGCCGGGGTGCTGCTTTACGCCATTGCGCGCTGGCGCGGCGCAGCCAAACCCACGGCGCGTGAGTGGCGCAGCTCCGTGGTAGTCGGCTGCCTGCTGTTCTTGTGCGGCAACGGCGCGCTCACTTGGGCGGAGCTCAGGGTCCCCTCGGGCCTCACGGCGCTGGTGCTTTCCATCATTCCCCTCTGGATGGTGATCCTCCACCATCTGCAAATGCGCCGCGGCTTGGGCTGGCAAGTGATCCTGGGGCTGGCGATGGGTCTGCTGGGCATCGGACTGCTGGTGGGACCGCGGGAGCTGCTGGGCGGCGGGCAGGTGTTGCCGGAGGCCGCCGCGGTGCTGGTGGCGGGGTCGGTCTGCTGGGCCACCGGCTCGCTTTACTCCCGGCATGCTTCCATGCCCAAGTCTTCCCTGCTCGCCGCCGCCATGGAAATGCTGGGGGGGAGCGCCGGGCTGTTCCTCCTCTCCCTGGGGACGGGAGAGTTCTCCCAGTTTTTGCACACCGGCGTTTCCGCGCGCTCAATGGTCGCCGTCGCCTACCTGGTGATCTTCGGGTCGCTGGTGGGCTTCACCTGCTACACCTGGCTGCTGGGAGTAGCCAACCCTTCGCGCGTGGCCACCTACGCCTACGTCAACCCGCTGGTGGCGATCTTCCTGGGCTGGCTGCTGGGCGGCGAAGCGATCACCGCTCGCGTCCTGGCAGCCATGGTGGTCATCATCTCCGCGGTCGTCCTGATCATCACCTACCAGACCCCCCCCCCTCCCCGCGCCCAACAGAACCCGACCGCCGCCGCAATCCCCCACAACGTCCCCAAGCCCCGCCCCCTTCGCGGCCCCCCCGC
>JBJKQV010000429.1:0-7728 GCA_046704985.1 Terriglobia bacterium | reverse complement strand
GCTTGAGGGCGCGCGCCGAGGCCTCCGGCGAGTAGGCGCCTCCGGTGCCAAAGCTCGGCCCTGGTGTGACCACCCGCGTCGCCTCGGTAGGAGGAGGCATGTGCTCAATCCGCTCCAGCTCATGAATCAGCGCCTGAGCGCTGGCCGGACGCCGCTCGGGATCCTTCTCGAGCAGCTTCATGGTCAGGTCGGCCAGGGCGGGAGGAATCTGCAAATCCGGATGTGTCGCCAGGATAGGCTTGGGATGCTCCTGCAAGTGGGCGAGGAGCACCTGCATGGTGGTCTCGGCCTTGAAGGGCAGCTCGCCGGTCAGCATCTGGTACATCACGACGCCCAGCGAGTAGAGGTCGGAGCGGCCGTCGAGCTGGTCGCCGCGCTTGCCCATGGCCTGCTCGGGAGACATGTACTGTGGCGTGCCGACCACCACTCCGGTGCCCGTCAGCGTCATGCCGGCCACGCCCGAGGCGCGCGCCTCCTTGATCTTGGCGATGCCAAAATCGAGCACCTTGACGCGCTCGCCCTGTGGCGACTCGACGAGCACGATGTTTTCCGGCTTGATGTCGCGGTGAATCATCCCCAGCTCGTGGGCGGCAGCCAGCGCCGAGGAGGCCTGCTTGGCCACGCTCATGGCCCGCGGGGCGGGCATAGCCCCTTGGTCTTGGAGCAGGCGCTTGAGGCTCGAGCCCTCGATGAACTCCATGACGATGAAGGGCCGGCCGTCTTCGGCCTGGTCAATGTCTTCGACGCGCACGGCGTTGGGGTGCTGCAAACGGCGGGTGATCACCGCCTCGTGCTCGAAGCGCTTCACGAACATCTCGTCGGTCATCAGGCTGGGGTTGATGACCTTGATCGCTCGTATCTCGTTGAAGGCCACGTGCACGGCCTTGTAGACCGTTCCCATGCCGCCCTGCCCGAGCTTGACCAGAATCCGGTACTTGCCCCGGATGACGGAGCCCTCCGCCCAGGCGCCGGTTTCCAATAGCTCGGTGCCGTCTTGCGGGCAGACCGCAAAATGCGTCGGGTAACTCGCGTGGCAATGAGGACAGCTCTTCATTGGGGTCCAGTCGGGCCTTCGGCCATGATATTACCCCTTTGCGCGCCGAAAATAAACCTTCTTGGGGCCCCTCGCGAGCCTGCGGACAAGGGAAAAACATCGGACTAGAATGGGCATCGATGGACGGTAACTCTTTCGACCACTGGTTGGAACAGTATGGGAAAGCCTGGACGGCCCGCGATGCCCAGGCTGCGGCGGCGCTCTATGCCCCCAACGCAACCTACCAGCAAACGCCCCTGGTCGAGCCCCTGCGCGGGCGTGAAGCGATCCTTGAATACTGGCAGGGCGTTTGCCGCACCCAGCGCGAAGTCCACTTCAGCTACGAAGTTCTGGCCTTCAACGGCGAGGCGGGGCTGGCGCACTGGCATGCCACCTTCCTGCGCCTGCCGCGCGGCAAGAGGGTTCTGCTCGACGGCATCTTCCTCATCACGCTCGACGCCGCGAACCAAGCCACCTCGCTGCGCGAGTGGTGGCACCGCAAAGACCTGTAGCGGGCGCCCTGGATAGCGTCGCTGCGCTTCGCCGGCGCCCGGGGAGCAAGCCCGCACCGCCTCCCTGCCCTGGGGCGCTCCATACCTCAAGCTGCTCAAAAGGCTGCGGCCCCGTCCGGCGGGCGCTCCCCGGAACCCTAAGTTTGACTTTTGAGAATCTGGTGGTTTGTGGTTGGTAGCGCTACCGGGAATCGAACCCGGGTTTTCAGATTGAGAATCTGACGTCCTAACCCCTAGACGATAGCGCCGGGGGAGATGTCTTCAGTCGTCAGTATTCAGTTTTCAGTGAGTACTGACGTATGCCTATTTTGCCACGGCCTGGATTGACTGACAACTGAAGACTGAGGGCTGAAAGCTCTTTCAGAACTTGGTAATCGAGGAGAAATTGAAATCCGCCACCTTCATGGCGGGAACCACCATGTCGAACGACTCCTCGCCCGAGGTGCGCTGCGGCGGGCCCATCAACTCCACTTGGTTGAGCATTTCGATGACGCTCTGGTTGAAGCGGAAATTCTTTAGGCCGTGGCGCAACTCGCCGCCCTCGATCCAGAACGTCCCGTCGCGCGTCATGCCGGTCAGGATCTTCTTGTAAGGATCCACCTCGCGGATGTACCAAAGGCGGGTGACCAGAATGCCGCGCTCGGTCGAGGCGATCATGTCCTCGCTGCTGGCGCGCCCGCCGCTGACCACCAGGTTCATGGGCGCTTCGCCGTACTCGTTGGGCAGCGGAAAACCGTGGCCGGTGGGCTCGGTCTTGAGCGTCTGCGCGGTCTGGCGCGCATAGACCAGGTTTTTGACCGTTCCCTTCTCCACCAGCTTGACGCGCTGGCGGGGAATGCCCTCGCCGTCAAAGGGCGCGCCGCTTTGCAAAGGATGATAGACGTCGTCGCGGACGGTGATGTTGGAACCGAAAACCTTTTCGCCCACGCGCCCGGTCAGGCAACTGCGCTGCTCGTGCACCGCCAGGCCGCCGAAATCGAAAAACAGGAAACCCAGCAGGTCCAAGACCGCGGACGGTTCCAGGATGACCGTGTAACGTCCGGGAGGGACCTCCTGCGGATCGCGGCTGGCCAGGGCTTTTTGCGCAGCCTGGTCCGCCAGCACCTCAGGCTCCAGTTGCTGCCAAGCCGTCGAGGTGCGCTTAGCCCAACCCGAGCCCGTGTCGGACATCATGGTGATGGAAAACTCCGAGAGTGTCTCTTCCTGGAAGGCGCGCACGCCGCGCGAATTGTAGATGGCGTAAGCTGAGGACCCGCTGGAAAAAACGCCGGCGGCAGTGAGATTGTCCTTCTCGGCTCGGGCGATGGCCTCGCGCACGGTTTCGGCGCGCGCCTGCGGGGTGAGAGTGGCTGTCTCGTCCTGAAAACGCTCTACGGCGCGGTAGGTCTGGGGCCCCGGCATACGCAGCAGTTCCGGGTCGGGAGGCTGCAATCGCGCCAGCGCCATGGCCGACTCGCACACGGCGCGAATGGACTGCTCGTCGAATTTGTTGGTGGAGGCTCGCGCCATGCGGTGCCCCACCACCGCGCGCACCGAAAGCGACGCGGTCTCTTCCGCCACGTTCTGGTGGATGGTGTTGTTGGCGAAGCGGGTCAGCGCATAAGCCGTCGAATCCATCATCACTTCGGTTTCGTCGGCGGTGGAATACTTCAGGACCTACTTGAAGAGCTCGTCGGCGCGCTGTCGCGATAAAACCATGTGGATTCTCTTACCCGCCGTAGGCGACGCCGATTTTCACCTGCCGGAAGCGCGCGGGGGCGGCGCCATGGCCGGTGCCCATGGTTTGCATGGGCTGGCCCTTGCCGCAGTTGGGAGTTCCCCAGAGCGTCCAGTAGTCCGGCCCGCAGATGGCGTCGCAGGAATTCCAGAACTCAGTGGTGATGCCCCCGTAGCTGGGGTTCTTGAGCATGCGGGTTTTCTTGCCGCCCTTGATCTCCCAACCGATCTCGGTCCCGAATTGGAAGTTGTAGCGCCGGTCGTCGATCGACCAGCTGCGGTTGGTTTCCATGTAGATGCCGTCGTCGGTCGAGGCGATCAGGTCGTCGGGCTTCCAGGTGCCGGGCAGCAGGCTGACGTTGGTCATGCGGATTAGCGGCAGGCGATTCCAGCTCTCGGCGCGCATAGCGCCGCTCGACCGCGCCAGGCCGATGGCCGCCGCGGTCTCGCGCGAGGAGAGGTAGCCGACGAACTGCCCGTCGCGGATGATGGGAGTGGCCTGGGCGGGCACGCCCTCGTCGTCGTAGGCGAAGGTGCCGAGTCCCGGCCCGTGCGCCGGAGTGGCGTCGGCGACCACGTTGACGACCTCCGAGCCGTATTTCAGGTTGTTGAGCTTCTCGATCGTCAGGAAGCTCAGGCCGGCGAAGTTGGCTTCCGTGCCCAGCACCCGGTCAAGCTCGATGGGATGGCCGATGGATTCGTGCACCTGCAGGCCGATTTGCGAGCTGTCATGGATGATGTCCTTCACACCCGTGGGGCACTGCTCGGCGCTGTGCAGCGCCACCGCCTCTTCGGCCACACGCGGCGCGTGGCGCAGCAGATCTAATTCCTCGATCAACTCGTATCCGCGCGTCTGGTATTGCCCGCCGAAGGAATTGGGGTAGGAGCGTTTCTGGATGTCGTTATTGGCGAAAGCGGTCGCCACCAGGCCTGCGCCGGTCTGGGTTTTGAGTTGGTAGATGTCCGAGCCCAGGCTGGAGAGGAATACCTGCTCGTGGCGCCGAAAGTCCATGCTCGCCTCAGCGAGCGTCACGCCCTTCACGCGGCGAATCTCCGCGTCCACTCTCAGCAGCAGGTCCAGGCAGGAGGTCACGGTGACGGCAAAGGGGTCGATGCGGCAGGGGCCTTCCCAGCGGTCCACGAATTTCTCTTCCGGGGCCAGGGCCACGTCGCCCTTCTTGCACAGGGCGCTGGCACGGGCAATCTCCACGGCCCGCGCCGCCGCCTGGTCAATGCCCGCCGCGGTCAGCGAGTCGGTGGCGGCAAAACCCCAGGCGCCTTCCGCGAGCACGCGCACGCCCAGGCCCAGCGATTCCGATTCGCGCACCTGTGCGGGCTGCCCGTTTTTGGTGGAGAGGTAGCGTTCCCGGATATTGGTCACTCGGACGTCGGCGTAGGTAGCGCCGCGCGCGGTAGCCGTGTCCAGAGCCCGTTTAGCGAAGTCCTTCATGAAACCCGATACAGCCTAAACCCGAGGTCAAGACCCTGTCTGAATCCTGAATCCTTGGTTATGTCCCTTCCGACCACGAAGCAAGATACTTTTCCTGCTCGGGGGTAAGCTTGTCAATCGTCACGCCCAGGGATTCCAGTTTGAGGCGCGCGACGCTCTCATCAATATCCGCCGGAACGGGATAGACCTTGGGTTCCAGCTTCTTGGAATTCTTGGCCAGAAACTCGGCCGAAAGCGACTGATTGGCGAAGCTCATATCCATCACCACGGCGGGATGGCCTTCCGCGGCAGTCAGGTTGATGAGCCGGCCTTCGCCGAGCAGATAAATCTTCCGCCCGTCGCGCATCGTGTATTCGTCCACGAAGTCGCGCGTCTGGCGCTTGGAGAGGCAGAGCTTCTCAAGTCCGGGGATATCGATTTCCACGTTGAAGTGGCCGGAATTAGCGACCACCGCGCCGTCGCGCATGAGCTTGAAGTGCTCGGCGGCAACTACGTTCTTGTCGCCGGTGAGGGTGACGAAGACGTTGCCGATGCGCGCCGCTTCGGCCATGGGCATGATCCGGAAGCCGTCCATCACCGCTTCCAGCGCCCGGGTGGGATTGACCTCGGTCACGATGACGTCGGCGCCCAATCCCTTGGCGCGCATGGCCACGCCGCGTCCGCACCATCCGTAGCCGGCCACCACCACCCGCATGCCGGCGAAAAGCAGGTTGGTGGCGCGCAGGATGCCGTCCAGGGTGGATTGCCCGGTGCCGTAGCGATTGTCGAACAGGTGTTTGGTGTCGGCGTCGTTCACGGAGATGACCGGAAACTTGAGCACGCCTTCCTTGGCCATGCTGCGCAGCCGGATCACGCCCGTGGTGGTCTCTTCGGTGCTTCCCAGGATTTCAGGGATGTGGTCCTTGCCCTTGGTCAGCACGGCGGTCACCAGGTCGGCGCCGTCGTCCATGGTGATCTGCGGGCGGTGGTCGAGCGCCGCCTGAATGTGCGAGTAATAAGAAGCCGAATCTTCGCCTTTGATGGCGTAAACGGGGATGTGGTAGTCCTCGACCAGCGAGGAAGCCACGTCATCCTGCGTGCTGAGAGGATTGGAAGCGCACAGCACCACGTCGGCGCCGCCGTCGCGCAGGGTAATCGCCAGGTTGGCGGTCTCGGTGGTCACGTGCAGGCAGGCGGAAATGCGAATGCCCTCCAGCGGCCGCTCCTTGATAAAGCGCTTGCGGATCAGTTGCAGCACCGGCATCCACTGATTGGCCCACTCAATGCGGATCTTGCCTTTTGGGGCCAGCGCCAGGTCTTTCACATCACACGGAACTTTGGTCGTCGTGGTCATTTAGATTCCCGCCTCCTTGCGGAGAGCTTCCGCCTTGTCGGTTCTCTCCCAGGTAAAATCCTTTTCGTTGCGCCCGAAGTGGCCGTAGGCCGCGGTCTTCTTGTAAATGGGGCGCAGCAGGTTGAGGGCCTGGATGATGCCGCGCGGCGTCAGGTCGAAATGCTTACGGATCATCTCCTCGAGTTGAGCGTTCGACACCTTGCCGGTGCCGAAGGTTTCGACCATCACCGAAACCGGCTCCGCCACGCCGATGGCGTAGGCGAGCTGTACTTCCAGGCGCCCCGCCAGGCCCGCTGCCACCAGGTTTTTGGCGATGTAACGCGACATGTAGGTGGCCGAGCGGTCCACCTTGGTGGGATCCTTGCCGGAAAAAGCTCCGCCGCCGTGGTGCGCCATGCCGCCGTAAGTATCGACGATGATCTTGCGGCCCGTCAGCCCGGAATCGCCCACCGGCCCGCCGGTCACAAACCGCCCCGTGGGGTTGATGTGGTACTTGGTCTTGTCATCGAGCATGGATGCGGGAATGACGGGCTTGATCACGCACTGGAGGATACCTTCGTGGAGCTTTTCGTTGGAAACCTCGTCGGAGTGCTGGGTGGAAACTACCACGGCGTCCACGCGCACGGGCCGGCTGCCGTCGTACTCCACCGTTACCTGGGACTTGCCGTCGGGACGGACGTAATCGAGAATCTTCTGCCGGCGCGCCTCCGCCAGACGCAGGCAGAGTTTGTGGGCCATCATGATGGGCAAGGGCATGAGCTCGGGAGTTTCGTCGCAGGCGTAGCCGAACATCAGGCCCTGGTCCCCTGCCCCGCCGGTGTCGACACCCATGTTGATGTCGGCGCTCTGGCGCGTCAGGTTGACGTCCACCTCGCAGTTTTCTGCCGTGAAGCCGCCGGCCGGGTCAGTGTAGCCGATGTCGCGGATGGTGTCGCGCGCCAGGCGCTCAATGTCGGGCTTGGCCGTGGTGGTAATTTCCCCCATCACGTAGACCCTGTGGTCTTTGGCCATAGTCTCGCACGCCACGCGCCCCTTGGGGTCCGCCCCCAGCACCGCGTCCAGCACCGCGTCAGAAATCTGGTCGCAGACCTTGTCGGGATGTCCTTCGGTCACCGATTCCGAGGTAAAGAGATAACGACTGCTCGCTGCGGCCAATGCCGGCCTCCTTGTTGTTCAGATGACATACCCTGTGGAAAACATTTCCAACCGCGCAAATTAGAAAGATTAGCACGCCGGTGAGAAAACTGTCAACGAAGAGCCTGCCGCGCGACGGCCTGTTCGAATTGCCTCCCTAACCGGACTGCGCGCGGCGGGAAAGCAGGAAAGCCTTGATAAAGGGATCAAGGTCGCCGTCCAGCACGCGCTCCGCGTCGCCAACCTCCGCCTTGGTGCGCGTGTCTTTGACCATCCGGTAAGGGTGCAGGACGTAGGAGCGGATCTGGCTGCCGAAGTTGATCTCCATCTTCTGCTCTTCGAGCCTCTGAGTGGCCTCGCGGCGCTTTTCCAGTTCCAGCTCGTAGAGCTTGGAGCGGAGGATCTTCATCGCCATTTCCTTGTTGCGGTGCTGCGAGCGCTCGTTCTGGCACTGGGCGACGGTATTGGTGGGAAGGTGTGTGATGCGCACGGCGGAATCGGTCGTGTTGACGTGCTGCCCTCCCTTGCCGGTGGAACGGTAAGGGAGGGC
>JBJKQV010000428.1:0-7355 GCA_046704985.1 Terriglobia bacterium | reverse complement strand
GGAGGGGGCGAAGGCTTCATTGGCGGGGGCGGGCTGGCGCAACTCCAGGTAGCAGACGCCCAGTTGCAGCCACGCCTCGGCGTGGCGCGGCTGGTCCTCGACCAGCTCTTCCAGCGCTTCCCGCGCGGCGCGGAAATCCCTGCGCCGCAGGGCCTCCATCCCGCGCTCAAAGAGGCTGGGCGGTTCCCACGCGCCGGATGCCTTGCGGGCCGGAGGGCGGATTCGACGTCCCCGCCAGGCCATAAGCCCTCACGCGGTGAACATAGCGCGAAAATCCTTCAGCGACAAGCGCGGCGCGCGCGCCGTGGCCAGGTCCTCTTCGACGTGCGCCGCCTGGCTCATGCCCACCAGGGCGGTGGTGACGCCGGGCGTCGAGCGCACGAACTGCAGGGCGCGCTGGGCGTCGGTTTTCACGCCCGGAAACCACTGCGCGATGTCTTCCGGCAGGCCGCTCGCCAGGCGGCTTTGCAGCAGGCTGGCGCTCGTGAACACGGCCATTCCCGAGGCGCGCGCGGCTTGCAGGAAGGGCACGTCCCGGCCTTCCCAGCTTTGCGTGTTAAGGGTCAGCGCCTCGCGCATGGCGAGGTTGAAGGGAAGCTGGACGGCGCGGAAGTGGTGATCGTCGCCGCCCACCTGGCGCGCCACACCCAGCATCTCGGCGAGCGAGAGCGCGCCGGGCGCTGCGGCCGGCACGCGGAATCCCGTCCAGGTGGCGGCGCCGTAAGCGCGAATCGTGCCTTCTCCCACCGCCTTTTCGAGCGCCGCAAAAGCCGCCTTCAACCGGCGGAGGAATTCCTCGCGCGTCACCTCGCTCAGCTGCGTCTCGGGGTTGTGCAGGTAGTAGAGGTCGAGAGTGGCGAGGCCAAGGTTCCGGCGGCTGACCTCGATCTGGTGGGCGAGGTAGCGCGGCGACATGACGTGGCAGCCCGCCGCCACCTCTTCGGGGCGCACGATGCCGGGGCGCAGGAGCGTCTTGTCGAAGTAGGCGCCCGGGTCGGCGGGCTCTTCTTCGTCGAAGGTCAGGAAGCCGCCCTTGGTGGCTACAAACAGCTCGTCGCGTCGTGCCGCGCCTGCGGCCAGCAGCTCGGCCAGCGCCGAAGCGATGGCGCGCTCGCTGCGCTGGTGGCGGTAATTGACCGCCGTGTCGAGGACGTTCGAGCCCCCGCGGACGGCCGCCGCCACCGCGTCGCGGTAGAGCGTGTCGACGGCGGGAGTGGGCGCGCCCAGATAGGTTCCCATTCCGATCGAGGCCAGCCAAAGCCCGCCCATTTCCGCAAAGTGCCCGGGGCGCTCGGCCGCAAAGCGGTCGCGAAAGCGCATCGTGCCTTCCGGAGTAGCGTAGCCGGGTATCAGCATGTCAGCCTCACTCGCCATGGGTGGTACGTCCGGTTTAACCCTTCTCGCGCGGCAAAGCAAGCCCGCGGCGCGCTAGCGTCCGCGCAGCAGGAGGATCGGGACGCTGATGTTGTGCTGCACGTGCGGGATGGTGGTGCCGAACAGCACGTCCTTGACAAAGCGGTGTCCGTGGGTGCTCATGGCCACCAGGCTGCAGCTCTCCCTCTGCACATACTTGACGATTTCCTTGGCCGGGTCGCCGTAAGCCAGCGCCGCTTCGGTGGCCAGCCCCTCGGCTTGAAACTCCTTCAGAACCTTCTCGAGGTACGCCTTGTCCTCGTTCACTTCCGGGCTGACGGCGTCGGGGCCGTACATGCGCGCCGCCCAGCCGTCGGCCACGTGCAGCAACACCACGCGGCTGTGCATGATCTTGGCCAGGGCCTTGACGTGCTCAATGATGGCCCGGTCGGTGGAGGTGGTATCCAGGGTGACGAGAATGCGCTCATACATGGCGTTTGCTCCGCTGAGTTTTTTCCCCGGTCGTTCAGTGTCCGATGATGACGGTCCAGGCGCTTTTCAGCGCGTCGGGAAGCCCGTAGATTTCCATGACGGTAATCAGCACGGCGCTCACCCAGCCGCTGATGAGCAAGAACCAACCGTTACGCCACTTGCCCATGCGCCGGCGCGAGCTGGTGAATTGCAGCAGCGGGAACATGGCGAAGGGCAGCTGCAGCGCCAGCACCACCTGGCTGAGGATCAGCAGGTCGGTGACGCTGCTCGACCCGCGCACGCCGATAATCAGCACCGCCGGGATGATGGCCAGCGAGCGCGTAATCAGGCGGCGCAGCCAAGGGCGGATGCGCCAGTGCATGAACCCTTCCATCACCACCTGCCCGGCCAGGGTGCCGGTGATGGTGCTCGACTGTCCGCTGGCCAGCAGCGCCACGGCAAACAGGGTGCTGGCGGCGGCGGTGCCCAGCAGCGGCGCCAATGTCAGGTAGGCGACGCGGATCCAGTCGCTGTCGGGGTTGAACAGCACCACCCCGCCTCCCGGCACCTGCACGCTCGTCTTGCCGTAAAAGACCAGCGCCGCCAGCACCAGGATGGCGGCGTTGATGAAGAAGGCGATGCTCAGCGCCACGGTGGAATCGATGGTGTTGAACAGGATGCCGCGGCGGATGGAAGGCTCGTCGCGCTGCAGCTTGCGGCTCTGCACCAGCGCCGAGTGCAGGTACAGATTGTGGGGCATGACGGTGGCGCCGATGATGCCGATGGCGATAATCAGCATGCCGCTCTGGCCGAACTCGGGGCGGAACATCGCGCCGCCCATTTCCGCAAAGCTGGGCTGCGTCTGGGGGAGGACGAAGATTTCGATGTAGTAGCAGACGGCCATGGTGGCGACCAGCACCAGCACCACCGCCTCGATGGTGCGCATCCCGAAGCGTTGCAACCCCAGCAGGATGAGCACGTCGCACCCGGTGATGATTACCGCCCAGAGCAGGGGAATGTGGAAGAGCAGGTTGAGCGCCACGGCGCTGCCCAGCACTTCCGCCAGGTCGCAGGCGGCGATGCCCAGCTCGGCGAACAGCCAGTTGGGCACGCGCGTCCAGCGCGGGTACCAGTCGCGACAGCATTGCGCCAGGTCCTTGCCCGTCACCACTCCCAGGCGCGCCGCGGCCACCTGCATAAAGATGGCCATCAGGCTGGCCAGCGCCACCACCCACAGCAGTCCGTACTTGAACTGCGCTCCCCCCGCCAGGTCGGTGCCCCAATTGCCCGGGTCCATGTAGCCGACGCTGACCAGAATCGCCGGGCCCACGAACGCCCGCCACTGCTGCCAGAAGCCCGTTCCCCCCGGGGGTACCTCGACGGTGCCGTGCAGGCCTTCGAGCGAAAGGCTGGGGCTGGGAGTGCGTCCTTCCGCGGGTTCTCCGGCGGGCGTGCTCGGCGGTCGGTCGTTGGAGGCCATGGGAGAAGGGACGCTCGGCGCGCTCCTTCGCCCGTGCGGGGGCTTCGGGGAGTGCGCGCAGTCTAGAGGGTCAGGGTAAAGGACAGGTCGGGTCGCGGTCAAGCGGCAGGAGGACCGGCGGCCCTACGTCGCCCGGGAGGGAAATCGGGAGTGCCGGAAATTTACAGCTGCAGCTTGCCGCGGGCGGCGCGCCGGTGGTCGGCGATCATGGCCAGCAGAGACCCGCGTTCCTGGTGCGCGCAGTGGACGGTGCAGAGGGAGAGAGGCGTAACGGTTCGCACGAAGTCGTGGATATGCACCAGGTGAGGAAGGTACTCGTGCCGTTCCATCCCGTTGCCGTAAGCCCAAGACCAGTCGGAAACCCAGCGCATTACCGACCCGTTGCGGCGCAGCGGGCCGCGCTGGAACGGGTCGCGTGAGTTGGAGAAGCGCGCCAGACAGTCGGGAGCTGCGAGAAGCACCAGCCGCCCGTTGCGCAGCAGCGCTTCCGGCTTCATGCCGTCTTCGCCCACCGCGCGCGCGATCTCCTTCAGGCAGTCGGGGGCGGCCAGGGCCACCACCTGCTGCCCGATTTCCAGGCCTCCCACCACGAACTCAATAATCTCCGAAAGGCCCTTGTCTTTACGGACTACCAACCGGCAGGGAGCTTCGGCGGAAGGTGCGCCCGCCGCGGTCCCTGATTGCGTATGCATATGCATCTATGATGGGCGATGCAGGGGCACCGTGTCAACCCGACATTGGAAAAAATGCGGGATTTTTCTCCTCACGGTGCGTAAGCCTTTTCGATCTGTCCGCTGGCCCGGGCGAGCGAAGCCCGCGCCTGGTTGTAGCGGTAGAGGGCGGCGATGCGGTTGTCGCTGGCGCGGGCCAGAGCGTCCTGGGCGCTGGTGACCTCGATGTTGTTGGCCACTCCCGCCTGGAAACGCTCCTTGGCCTGCTCCACTTCGTCGCGCGCCAGCTTCGCGCCCAGCTCGGCCACCTGCACCTCGTGGCGCGCGGCGTCGAGCTGGTGCGAAGCCGTCTTCACTTCCAGTGCGATGCGGTTCTTCAAATCCTCCATCTGCCGCTCGATCTTTTCCATCTCCACCCGCGCCTTGGCGTTTTGAGCGTGGATGCGTCCGCCGGTGAACAGCGGCACCTCGACAGTCACCTGGTACTGGTAGGCGGGGATGGAAGTGGGTGCGGAGAGTCCCTGGTAGTTCCAGAATCCCTGCAAGGCGACGGTGGGCAGGCGCGACTCGCTCGCCGCGCGCTTTTCCAGGCGCGCCGCCTCGAGCCGCGCCGCGAGCTCGCGCACCTCGGGGCGCTCGGCGTAGGCGGCCTCCAGGCTGCGCGAAAGGTCGGATTGGGGAGTTTGGAAGAAACTCTGCTCGTCGGTCAGTTCGACGCTCTGGTGCGGGTCGAGGCCGAGCAGCCACACCAGCCCGTCGAGCGAAGTGCGCAGCGAGGTTTGGGCGACGATCAGGCGCTGCTTCTCGTTTTGCAGCTCCACGTTGGCGCGCAGGGTGTCGAGCGCCGTGCCGATGCCCTGCTGCTGCAACTGCTCGGCCAGGTTGTAGAGCGCCTGGGCCAGGGTGACGCGCGAGCCGGCGGCGCGCACTTCGGCGGCGGCACGCAGGCTGCCCAGGTATTGCGAAACCACCAGCAGCGTGGTCTCGTCGCGCACCGTCTCGGCCTGGGCGCGGCTGCCCGCGACCGCTTGTCCGGCCGCCTGCCAATGCCGCCACAGCGTCAGGTCGAAAACCGGAGCTGAGAAACTCGGCCCCGCCTGGAAGGTTTGAAAGGGGCCCGAGTGCTGCGGGAAGCCGGGAATCGTCCGGCCGATGAACGCTTGCAGATTGCGCCGCGTGGCGGCGTCGGAAACCGCCAAGCCGGCTTGCGGCAGCAGCGCCGCGCGGGCGATCGAACGGTCCTCGCGCCGGGTGGCGACGTCGAGCCGCGCGATGGCTACGCGGGGATTCTGCTTGAGCGCCAGGCGCACCGCGTCTTCCAGGGTGAGCTTTAAGGGGGGCTTGTCTTGGGCGCGTATTGGCGTCGCAAGCGCCAGGACCAGTAAACAGATGAGGCAGTGTAGACGGAGTTTTTTGTTCATAACTTTTCCTTGTCGAGCACCGATCTTTTTGGCGGCGCACCGCTGTAGCGCCGGTCTATGCCCGGCGCCACAGGGCTAAGCCAACGTCTTGCGGAAGCGCCGCGTGGCGAGCCCCAGCGTGGCCGCGCCCATCACCGCCAGGGCGGCGATCTGCGGCCACAGGATGCTCAGTCCCACGCCCTTCAGAAAAATCCCACGCAGGATGACCATCACGTAGCGCATGGGATTGAGATACGTAAGCCACTGCACCACCACCGGCATGTTGGCGATGGGGAACATGAAGCCGGAAAGCAGCACCGCGGGCATGAAAAAGAAGAAAGTGGTCATCATCGCCTGCTGCTGCGTTCCGCTGATGGTCGAGATGAGCAATCCCACACCCAGCGTGGAGAGCAGATAAATGGAGGTCGAGAAGACCAGCAGCGTGAAGCTGCCGCGCACGGGAATCTGGAACCACAGCACACCCACCAGGGTGACCAGCACCAGGTCTACAAAGCTGATGAGGGCGAAGGGGACAGTCTTGCCCAGGATCAGCTCCACGCGCCGGATGGGCGTGACCATAATCTGCTCCATGGTGCCGATCTCTTTTTCGCGCACGATGGCCATGCTGGTGAGCAGCAGCGTGAGCAGGGTGATCATCAGGGCGATGACGCCGGGGACGAAGTAGGTGCGGCTTTCCAGGTTTTCGTTGAACCAGGTGCGCGTCGCCAGGGTGACGCGGCCGGGCAGGCGCGCCTCACCGCGCTGGCGCTCCAGGCGCGCGCGCAGGGCGTCGGCGGAAAACTGCGCGACGATCACCTGGCTGTAGCCGAGCACGATGGCGGCGGTGTTCGAGTCCGTGCCGTCCACGATCATCTGCACCGGGGCGGGGCGCCCGGCAAGCAGGTCGCCTTCGAACCCCCGGTCGACGTGCAGCACCGCGCTCACCTTTCCGCGGTCGAGCAGGTCGCGCTCCTGGCGGTCGTTATGGATGATGGCCGCCGGGTCGAAGTAGCCCGACTTCACGAAGCGGTCGACGAGCGCGCGGCTGGAGACCGTCTGGTCGCGGTCGTAGAGGCCGGTCGCGATGTGGCGCACGTCGGTCGAGGCCGCGTAGCTGAAGATCAGCAACTGCATGATGGGCACCACAAAGATGAAGGCCTTCATGCGCGGGTCGCGAAAGACCTGGATGAATTCCTTGACGAGAATGTGGCGAATCCGTTCGCGCACGGTTACACCAGCTTCTTTCTAAAAAGTCCCACCGCCAGCAGCATCATGGCGGCGGCGAAAACCACCAGCAGCGCCAGCTCCCCGGCCAGCGCCGGCACCCCCACGCCCTTCAAGTAGATCGCCTTGAGCAAGGCGATGAAGTAGCGAGCCGGAACCAGGTAGGTGATGGCCTGGATGACGGCGGGCATGTTGGCGATGGGAAAGATGAATCCCGAGAGCAGAAACGAAGGCACGAAAGTAATGACCATGGCCAGCTGGTTGGCCATCAGCTGGTTCTTGGCGGCCACGCTGATGGCGATGCCCATCGACATGGCGCCGATGAGAAAAATCCCCGCCGCAACCAGCACCAGCAGGACGCTTCCCCGCAGCGGCACGCGGAACAAAAACTCGCCCAGCAGCACGGCGATCAGAATATCCACCACGCCGATGGCCAGGTAGGGAAGGAGCTTGCCGAGAATCAGCTCGCGGCCGGTGACGGGGGTGGAGATGAGCTGCTCCATGGTGCCGCGCTCCCACTCGCGCGCTACGGTGAGCGAAGTGAGCAGCGCCGCGATGATCATCATGATGACGGCGATCAGCCCCGGGATGATGTAGTTCTTGGATTCGAGCTCGGGGTTGAACCAGACGCGCGGGCGGAAGTCCACCGGCATTGTGACCGACGTTCCGTGCAGCCGGCGCATCTCCTTCAGTCGGAGTGCCTGGGAGTAAGCCTGGGTGACGGCGTCCGCATAATTGACAGCAAGAGTCGCGGTG
>JBJKQV010000427.1:0-6323 GCA_046704985.1 Terriglobia bacterium | reverse complement strand
CTTCCCGGCCGCTCACCAGCAGCGGCCAGCGCTTGCGCTCACCGGCAGGAATCTTCCGGCGGCTGAAAAGCTCCTTCAGCTTCCGGGCGCGGCGGCTTCCCAAAGGACAAAACACATCCCCGGCTTGCCAGTTGCGCAAAAAGAGTTCTCCGGTAATCCTCTGCGGGTCCAGTCCGCCTATCCACGCCCCATTATACGTCTTTCCCGAGCCTTGAGAATCAACAATTTTGAAGCGAAAGACCACTCCCAGCGCCGACACAGCAACCTCGCCTGGGACCTGGACGCGCTGGCGGAAGCCCTCGGGGGCGGCCGTGGGAGCCGGTTCCACGAACACCCAGTCGAACTCCTTGCCGGCCTCCAGACCGCCTCCCAGCGCCAGCCGGTGGCCGCTCTGGGCCTCCAGGGCGAAGCGCCGCAGGGCCTCGATGTGGCGATGGGAAACGCCCCGCAGGCTGCCGCCCGCGGCCAGAATCATCTGCCGGAGCACCCGCCGGGCCACGGCGGGGGGGAACTCGGCCAGAGGGCGCAGGGGAATCTTCTCCCGCCGGCCGTCGCGCAAACGCCAGGGGAGAGCGCGCTCGCGCGCCAACTCTTCCAGGACCAATTCGTCGTCGCGCGCCCGGGCGGCGAGCTCGGCCAGCAGGCGGGCGATTTCGGGGTTGTACTCGCGCTCCAGGCGGGGCAGCAATTCCAGGCGCAGGCGGTTGCGGCGCAGGCGGGTGTCGAGGTTGGTGGAGTCCTGGCGCCAGGCGAGCTTGCGCCGCGCCAGCTCGGATTCGATCTCGGCGCGCGTCAGTTCCAGCAGAGGGCGCACGATGCCGCCCTCCAGCACCGGGTAGATGCCTCCCAGGCCGCGTGTGCCGGCGCCGCGCAGCAGGCGCAGCAGGACGGTTTCGGCCTGATCGTTGGCGGTGTGCCCGGTGGCGAGCTTGGCGAGCCGCCCGCCGCTGAGGAGCGAAAAGAAAAACCGGTAGCGCAGCTCGCGCGCCGTAGCTTCCAGGTTGCGATGCCGGGCGCGCGCCGCCTGTGCCACGTCGGCTTCGCCGCGCAAAAATTCCAGCTCGCGGGCGGCCGCCATCTCGCGCACAAACGCTTCGTCGCCGTCCGACTCCGCGCCCCGCAGGTGGTGATTGAAGTGCACCACCGCCACCGGCAACCCGTGCTCGCGCCCCCAGCGATGCAGAAACTCCAGCAGCAGCACCGAGTCGGGCCCGCCCGAAACCGCCGCGCCCACCCGCTCGCCGGGGCGGAAATATCCTTCCCGCTTCATCGCCTGCGCCCAACGGCCGTAAAGGTCGGAACGAGGGGGCATGAGCCGCATTGTAACATCGGGCGGGCCAAGCGGCGGCGGGGACCCGCCTGCCGCAGGCAGGCGCCGCCGTTACGTCCCCTCACCCCGGCCTTCTCCCCCGTCACACGACGGGGAGAGGGGGAACCGCCTCGCGGTGGGTGAGGGGTTGGATGGGGTTTTCAAGCGCTCAAGGCAGAGGCGAGGGCTTCCAGGATTTTCCGCCGTCGGTGGTCGAGTAACGGCTTCCGTCGCGCGCCGTCACCTGGGTGGAGAGGGCGCTCTGGGCGGTAACGCTGACCAGGTCCCGGCTCGTCGGCCCGGCGACGCGCTGCCAGGTGCTGCCGCCGTCGGTCGAGCGCAGGACGGTGCCCGCGCGGCCCACAATCCAACCCGCTTGCGGGGTGGGAAAGGCAACATCGAGAAGATCTTCGTGCACGCCGCTCGGACGCGTCTGCCAATTCCCGTCCGGCGTCTGCTCTTCGATGAGCCCGTGCGGGCCCACGCGCCAGCGCGAAGCGGCCGACTTCTGGAGGGCGACGAGCGGATGCTTCCTTGCGTAGTGCAGCCCCGAGCGCGGCTGCGCCAGCTCGTTGCCGAGCACGGGCCCACTGCGGACCATCCGGCCTTTCTGAGCTTCCAGTGTTTGCGCCTCCGCCGGCCGGGCGGCGCCGGCCAATGCCCGGTCTGAGAGAGCGCGCGCGGTTCCCGCCTCGCTCTCGACATTCGCCCTGCGGGTTTCCTGCGAAGGCGGCGTCGCGGCGGAAGCGGCGGGCGCAAGCGTCTCCCGCTCCGCGCCCAACTCGTCTGCCGGCGGCGCGGCTTTGGCGGCTTGCAGGGCCATCGCCCTTTGCCGTGCGGGCTGGTTGGCGGCCTCGACAGCCGGCGGGGCGGAGGCGCCTGCCGAGGCTTTGGGGCTGACGTAAGCCTTCTCCTCGTGCCGGGGAGCGGCGGCGGGCGCGGCTTGTTTCTACTTTGCCACGGCCGGGGCCTGCGGCGCGGACTCGGTCTTTTGGGGTGCAGCGGCGGGCGCCGGAGTGGAAACGGGAGCTTCCACATGCTGCGCGACTCGCGATTTGAATTCGCCCGTGTACCAGAGTCCCGCCACGGTTACCGCCACCAGCACCGAAGCCGCCCAGGCCCAGCGCAGGCCCGGCACCCGCCGGCGCGCCGGGACGGGCCGCTCCAATGGCTCGTCGTCCTCGCTCAGGCGCACCAGGGCGGCAATCTGCTCCTGGCAGCGATTGCAGGAAGCGAAATGAGTTTCCCATCGCGCGCGCTCGCCGGGCGCGAGAACCTGCTCAACGTAAGCCGCCACGATTTCCGCCGGCGGGCAGTCTCCGGCGGGCCGCGCGCCCTGGGCGCGCAGCCGCGCGGCGAGCAATTCGTCGAGTTTGGATTCGTCCTTCACGCTGCACCTGTGAGGGGCGCCGGCCGGGACCCCTCCATCACATAGAACGCCGCCCGGGCGGCGCGTTGCAAGTTTATTCCGTCCCTTCCTGCCTGAGGGCAGGCTTCAGAACTTCCTCCAATTTCACCTCCACGCCGCGCGCCGCAAAGTCCAGGCAGCGCTCCACTTCCAGCGCCGTCAGCTTGCTCACCCGGCGCAGGTGGCCCTCGATGCGCTTGCGCAACAGCCCGCGCAACGCCTGAAGCTCGCGCGAGACGGTCGCCTCGTGCTCGCCGAGCAGGCGGCCGATTTGCTTCAGGGTGAGCGACTGGAGATAGTAGTAGGCGAGGAGCAGCTTGTCGCGCGGCGCAAGCTCGCGGAGCGCCGCCTCCAGGGCCTCACCCAGACAGCGGGCGTAGCGGCGGTCGTCCTCGGCGGAAAGCGACGAGGCCGCCGCGGCGGGTTGCGCGGCCTCCTCCGGCAGCGGCTCCAGGCGGCGCTGGCGGCGGTACTCGTCCACAAAGCGCTGGTAGAGCACCGCGCGCAGCCAGGTCCTGAGGCTGCTGCGCCCGTGGAAATAGGCGAGGCGCGAGTTGCGACCCGGGCGCGTGGCATCCAGGCCGAAAAGCTCGGCGAGCAGCGAGTCGGCCAGGTCGCGCGCTTCCGCTTCCTCGCGAAGATAGACGCGCGCCGCGGCGTAAAGCGCCGGGCGGTAATCGGCGCAGAAGGTGTCCCAGGCGGCTTCCGTGCCTGCCAGGCAGCCCAGCGCCAGTCCCAGGTCGGGGGCGCGCAGCGAGTCGAGAAGGCGGGGAATTTCCGAGGGTTCGGCGCCGCTCACGCCTTGCCAGGCGGCGCGGGCGAAGGTGTCGAGGCTCACCTGCCAGCGCTCGGCGCGCGAGGCGGCGTAGAGCGCTTCCAGGCGCCGGCGCTCGCTCGCAAGAAACTCCTCAAAGGTCATCGGACCTGCCCCGCTCTTGCCGCTTCCGGAGCCTAATGTTGCAGCTTGGGGCGGGGAAGTCAAGGCAGCGCCAATTCGCGCCGCTCAGCAGCAGCGATTGGGGCGGGCGTATTTCTCTTCCTGGCGGCGGCGGTAGAATTCCCGCGCGCTTTCGGGCTCACGGCCCTCGGCAAGCGCCCGGGCGCGGTAGCGCGCGTAGTCATTCTCGCCGCACGCCTCACGCAGCAACTGCCAAACGTTCTGGATCATCTTCAGCATCGCGGAATTCTTCCGGCCTCCAGCCTCTTGTGCTCAACCCCCCTCTCCCCGTCAGCCGACGGGGAAAGGGGAAAGGGGTGAGGGGCGTGCGGCAGCGTCCAGCCCCCTTCACGCCGTCAGCTTCGACAATTCCATGGGCGCTTCGTGCAGCGCCGGAGCCTTGCGTCCCCGGGCGTAGAGCAGCCAGTTCCTTCCCGACTCAAACAGGATCACCAACACCAGCGCCGCCAGGACGGCGGTCACCGCAGCGTCGAGGCGGTCGTTGAAGATCAGCCGCTGCGTCTCGGCCACAACCGAGGGCGCGACAGCCCCGGCGGCCAATTGCTCGCCGAGGAAGCGCGCGTGCGCCAGAAATCCAAGGCGCGGCTCGGGAGCAAAGATCTTCTGAAAGCTCGCGGTCATGGTCACTGCCACCAGCCAAGCCATCGGCGCGAGCGTCACCCAGACGTAGCGCCCCTTTTGCATCTTGATGAGGATGGTGGTGGCGAGGCACAGAGCGATGGCGGCCAGCAACTGGTTGGAGATGCCGAAGAGCGGCCACAAACTGTTGATGCCGCCCAGCGGGTCGACCACGCCCTGGTAGAGGAAATAACCCCACGCGCCCACGATCATGGCGCTCGAGAGCACGATGCTCGGGTACCAGCCGGTGCGCCCCAAGGGCTTCCAGAAATTGCCCAGCAGGTCCTGGAGCATGAACCGGCCGACGCGCGTGCCGGCGTCGAGCAGGGTGAGGACGAACAGCGCCTCGAACATGATGGCAAAGTGATACCAGATGCCCATCAGTTCGTTGCCGCCCAGCACGCGCGAGAAGATGTGTGCCATGCCCACCGCCAGCGAGGGCGCGCCGCCCGTGCGGTTGAAGAGCGTCAGCTCGCCCACCTTGTGCGCCAGCTCCGCCATGGTCTGCTGGGTGAGGGGATAACCCCAGGCGGAAATGGTGGCTACGGCGTGCTGGGCGCTCGCGCCTACCACCCCTGCCGGGCTGTTGATGGCAAAATAGACGCCCGGCTCGAGCACCCCCGCCGCCACCATGGCCATGACCGCCACGAACGACTCGAGCAGCATGCACCCGTAACCCACCATGCGCGTCTGGCTTTCTTTGGTGATGAGCTTGGGCGTGGTGCCGGAAGAAATCAGCGAGTGGAAGCCCGAGACGGCGCCGCAGGCGATGGTGATAAAGCAGAAAGGAAAAATCTTGCCGGCGAAGATGGGCCCCGTGCCGTCGGTAAAGCGCGTAAGCGGCGGCAGCAGTATTTCCGGCCGCACCGCCATGATGCCCAGCGCCAGCGCCAGAATGGTGCCCAGCTTGATGAAGGTGCTCAGGTAATCGCGCGGCGCGAGCAGCAGCCACACGGGCAGCACCGAGGCGGCAAAGCCGTAAGCGATGATCATCCAGGCGAGCGCCGGAGCGCTTTGCGTGAACACCGGCGCGAGCAGCGGGGAATCGGCCACGTAGCGCCCCGCGATCACTCCCGCCAAGACCAGCACGAAGCCCAGCAGCGAAACTTCCAGCACCTTGCCGGGGCGCCAGTAGCGCAGGTAAACGCCCATCAGAAAAGCGATGGGGATGGTGGCGGCGATGGTGAACAGCCCCCAGGGGCTCGACTTGAGCGCGTTGACCACCACCAGGGCCACGACGGCGATGACGATGGTGATGATGAACAGCACCGCGGCGAGCGCCGTGTAGCCGCCCAGCGCGCTGAGCTCTTCCTTCACCATCTGGCCCAGCGATTTGCCATTGCGGCGCACGGAGAAGAACAAGGTGACGAAGTCCTGCACCGCGCCGCCCAGCACCCCGCCGATGATGATCCAGAGCGTGCCGGGAAGATACCCGAACTGCGCCGCCAGGATGGGCCCCACCAGCGGCCCCGGCCCGGCGATGGCGGCGAAGTGGTGGCCGAAGACCACCCACTTGTGCGTGGGGACGAAATCGCGGCCGTCTTCCAGGCGCTCGGCGGGCGTGGCGCGCCGGTCGTTGACCTCCAGCAGGCGCAGGGCGATGAAGCGGCTGTAGAAGCGGTAGCCGAGGACGTACACGCAGGCGGCCGCGGCAATCAGCCAGACGGCGTTCAGGTGCTCGCCGCGCACCGTGGCAATCATGCCCAGCGCCAGCGCGCCCAGGCAGGCCACGGCCATCCAGAAGAGTTTCTTGAGAACGCTCATCACTCACCGAGCGGCGCACACAATCTGCGCGCCATTATCGGGGAACGCCGGAGGGCAGACAAGCGCTTTTCGCGGGCCGGTTCGTCAGGGCACGGCTTCAGCTTGTCTGCGGCAGGCAGGCCGTGCCGCGAAGGCGGGTCGCCATTTAATTCCTGTATGGGTTTTCCTTATGTCGCGCGCAAGATCAGGCAGGTCAAATCGTCGTGCTGGCGGGTTTGCCCGCCGAAGGCGTCGACGACGGCCACCAGGTTCTTGAGGATGGTGGG
>JBJKQV010000426.1:0-8526 GCA_046704985.1 Terriglobia bacterium | reverse complement strand
CGCCTGCTCAACCGCCCCTTTTCGTCCTTCGGCCCCATTGTGGAAGGCGCGGGGGTAGGCCGCACGCAGACCGTCCCCACCCTGAACCTGGCGCCCATCGAGCAGTTCCTGCCCAAGACGGGCGTCTATGTGACGCGCACGCGGCTGGGCAACGTCCTCCACGAATCGGTCACCAACGTGGGGCACCGGCCCACCTTCGGCCCCCATCCCCTGACCGTGGAGACGCACCTGTTGAGCTTTCCGGGCGAGGTCAACGAGAAAGAGATGGAGATCGAGTACCTCTACCGGCTGCGCGACGAGATGAAGTTCCCCGACGCCAATTCTCTCAGGGCGCAGATCCGGAAGGACGCAGAGCGCGCCCATCGGCTTTTCCGCCGCCTCAATTTGTGGGGGAAACACCTCGCCCCGCCCCTCGCCATGAAACGCTGAAGCGCTAGTTACTCACAGCGCCGGGCTTGAGGCCGTGGCCAGCGCGCCCACCTGGTAGCGGATCACTCCCGTGTCGTCAATGAAGAAGAAACGGTTGGAAAGCCGGTCGCGTACCGGCTGCGCAGTGCACTGCCAGTGGTCGTCGTCGAGAAGAGTCAGTTCAAAGATGTACATGGAACGGACGGCCGTGTCGGAGGCAGCGGCGGTCGTGCCTGTGGTGCCCGACGTCCCGCCTGTTTGACCCGGCGGCGTGCCACCTTGACCCGGCGGAGTCCCGCCCTGTCCGGGCGGCGTGCCACCTTGGCCCGGTGGAGTCCCGCCCTGTCCGGGAGGAGTACCGCCCTGCCCCGGCGGAGTGCCGGTCTGGCCAGGCGGGGTTCCGCCCTGTCCCGGGGGCGTGCCGCCGTGGCCGGGGGCGCTGCCGCTATGGCCCTGGAATGCCCCGGCAGGCAGCGGAACCGCAAAAGCCACGGGCGAATCCAAGCCGGGAAAACTCGGCGGCGCCGCCTGCACCGAAACGTAGGCGCGCAACTGCGAGAAGCTGCCCGTGTACTTGTGAAATTCCAGCCGAAAGGCTTCCTCGCCGGTTTGCACCTGGCGTAAATAACTTGCCGCGTAGGCTTCGTGGCTGCGCTGGATGGCGCTCATGTACTGGGGAATGGCGATGGCGGCCAGAATCATGATGACCACCATCACGATCAGCAGCTCGACGAGCGAAAATCCCGCGGCGCGGCGCTTCATCAACCGTCCTTTCCTCTCCCCGCGTTTTCGCCGCCCACTTGCACTTGCCCCACCTGGTCGAGCAGCGCGTTCAGGTCGTCGAGGATCTCCTTCTTGGAGAGATCGCGAGTCTGCACCCGCGACTTCATGAACTCCACGTGGCTCTCGACGGCCGCCAGCTTCCGCTCGCTGCTGGCCGCCAGCTGTTCCATGCGCTCCGAAAGGCGGTTGGTAATCTCCTCGAACTCGCGGAACTGGTCGTTGCGGCGAAAGCGGATGCGGGGAAATTCCCCCATCGCCAGTTGCGTCAGGGTGCGCTTGAGCTTCAGCAGGGGGCCGGCGATGCGCCCCGAACCGGCCAGCGTGTACAAGCCCGCCAGCGCGCCCGCCAGGATGAGCAGCGGCCAGAAGCGCACCTGAATACTCAACAGTTGCTCGCGCAACAGAGCCTGCGCCATGGGGCTGGGGTCAAGCGAAGCGCTCTGGTAGAGCGGAAGGAAGATCAAGCCGGCGGTCATCGCCGCCAGCACCAGGCCGCCCACCAGCAGAGGTTTCAGCAGGCGCACCTGAAAAGGCGTGTTCACCATCATGCGCCGGCGCACCCGGCGCCTTTTCCCGGACTTGGCAGCAGCACTCTTGGGTGGTCCGGAGCGATTAGCCAAGACCGACCTCCTGAAGATTCGGATTCGCCACCGACGGTTCAAGCCACCGTACTATTCTGCGCCGATTGTACTTCAAGGGGCGTGCACAAGACCAGACTTAAGATACGAACGGAAGTACCGTTGACCGATGGGCAAAGGAGGAGCCGCTCAGGCCGCGCAGACGGGCGGCCGGCGGCCGGCCCAGGGCCGCGCGGCTTCCAGTTGCGCCGCCAGGCGAAACAGCGTGGCCTCATCGCCGTAGCGCCCGAAGAAGTGCGCGCCCACGGGAAGCCCCTGCGAATTCCAGTACAGGGGCACGGACATGGCGGGCTGGCCGGTGATGTTGGCCAAGGGCGTAAAGGGCACATAGGTGACGGCGCGCCGGAAGGCGAGGAGCGGGTCGTCGGGAGGTGATTCGAAACTGCCCAAGGGCAAGGGCGGTTCGGAGAGTGTGGGGGTCAGCCAGACGTCGTAGCGGGTCATGAACTCGCCCACCTGGCGGGAGATTCTTTGCAGGACCGACTGCGAAATCAGGTAGGCCACGCTGCTGACTTGCCTTCCCTTCTCGGCGAGCGCCCAGGTGAGGGGCTCCACGTCCTGGGGAGTCACCCGCCGGCCGGTCATCAAGGCCATGCTGTCGAGCGACCAGGCGGCTCCGGCGTACCAGACAGCGAGAAAAGCCTGGACCATCAACGTGCCGTCGACCGCTGGCGCCGCTTCTTCAACGTCGTGGCCCAGGGAAGCGCAGAGCTGGGCGGCCTCGTCGACCGCGCTGACGCAATCGGGATCTACCTGGGCGCCGGTCAGCGCCTTGTTCGAAAAAGCGATGCGCAGTTTGCCGGGCGCGCGTCCCACTTCCTCGGCGAAAGGCCGCGCGGGGGAAGCAGCGTAGTAGGGGTCGCCGGCGGCGGGGCCGGCCGTCGCATCCAGCAGCGTGGCGCTGTCGCGCACCGAGAGGGTGAGGGCGTGCTCGACCACCAGCCCGCCCATCACGTCGCCGATTTCGGGCCCCAAGGAGGTGCGGGCGCGCGTGGGCTTGAGCCCGAAGATTCCGCAGCAGGAGGCAGGGACGCGGATGGAACCGCCGCCGTCGTTGCCGTGCGCCATGGGCACCAGGCGTGCCGCCACCGCCGCCGCCGAGCCCCCGCTCGACCCGCCGGGAGTGTAGCCGGTGTTCCAGGGATTGTGCGCCGCGCCGAACAGGCGCGGCTCGGTCGTGGGCAGCATGCCGAACTCGGGGGTGTTGGTCTTGCCCACCACCACCAGCCCGGCGCGCTTGAGACGCGACACCAGTTCGCTGTCGTGGGGAGGAACAAACTCGCGCAGAAAGCTGGAGCCCCCGGTCATGCGCACTCCGGCGTAAGCCGCCAGCAGGTCCTTGAGCAGATAAGGCACGCCGCGAAAGGGTCCGTCGGGTAGCTTCCCCGCCGCCGCGCGCCGCGCCCCCTCAAACATGGGAGTGACCACGGCGTTGAGCTCCGGGTTGACGCGCTCGATGCGCTCGATGGCCGCTTCCACCAGTTCCAGGGGCTGCACTTCGCGTTTGCGCACCAGTTCGGCTTGCGCGGTTGCGTCCAGGGCTGCCAGTTCTTGTGCTTTCATAATCTCCTCGCAAAAAAGGGAATGCGAAGGCTAAGGGTATCCGAAATCGCGCAGGATGGGTAGGGGCTCGGAGGCGGCCAGCAGTTCCAGTGCCGCGCGCAGGACCCGGAACTGAAGCTCCGGGCGGTCCGGCTCGCCCAGCGGATAACCGAAACCAAAAGGCACCGCCAGGGCGCGCGGCGGCCGCACCTTCTCGGTGACCTCGCGCAGCAGCGACAAACAGACGGTGGCAATCCCGGCCTTCTCCATGACGCTCGCGGCCAGCCCGACCGACTGGTTGCACATTGGTCAGACGGGAACCAGCAGCGCCGCGTCCGCGCCGTCTTCGCGCAGTCGCGCGGCCACCGCGGGAGCCGACTCAGCCACCAAGCGCCCGGGGGCGGTGATGGAACCCATCAGGCTGAAGTGACGGGGGCTGAGCGCGCCCAACTCGCCCGCCGCTGCGAGTGAGTGCAGGCGGTCAAGGGGAAAAACCAGATTGCGGTCCTGGAGCGCGCCACGCTGGTCAAACGCCGTGCTGCGCTGCGCGATGCGCAGCTCTTCGACGGCGGCGCCCGCGGGAATTTCGCGGAAGGACCAGTCGCCGCCGCGCCGATCGAGGTCAAAGGGCTCCTGCCCGGGCAGGTAGAGCCCGGCGCTCGAAATCAGCGCCAGGCGCGTCTCGCTGAGAGGCTTGCGCAGGCGCGCGCCCGGCCGCCAGTCCGCAGACCGGTAGCGATAGGTTTGCATGAAGAGGCGTTCGGAGAGCTTCAGGTCTGCGAGCCGGGCCACGATAAGAAATTATGAATTATGAATTTGGAATTGGGAATTAAGAATTTTGAATTGAATGAAATCTGCCCGCAGGGTTGAGCAGCAACGCGCCGAACAGAGACTGGGCATTGTGTGGAGGGAAGCGCCGGCGCGCGGCTGTCATAAACCTGCGAAGAGACTTTTGCGGACAATGGAGACAACGGGAGCTGCGTAAGAAGGGGGGGCCGAAGGTGCCGTCGTCCGGAAGCAGCGGACAGGCGGTCAGCGCACGATGGGAAAGGCCGAATCGGTCGTAGTGCCTTCTTCGGCCGGCGCGGGAGGGTCGGCGGTGGCGCCGGCGGCCTTGTCGGCCACAAAGCGCTCGATCTCTTCCAGCAGCGCGGGAACGATCTCCTGCTCGGTAACGCGGCGGATGGCCTTGCCCTGGCGGTAGATCATGCCGTTGCCGCGCCCCGCCGCCACGCCCAGGTCGGCCTCGCGCGCTTCGCCGGGGCCGTTGACGGCGCAGCCCATCACCGCCAGGCTGAGCGGCGTCTTGATGTGCGCGGTGGCTTGCTCGATTTCGCCGGCGATCTTGAATAGGTCCACTTCCAGCCGCCCACAGGTCGGGCAGGCGATCACCACCGGGCCGCGGCTGCGCAACTCGAGCGACTTGAGCAGCTCGTAGGCCACCCGCACCTCTTCGGCGGGCTCGGTGGCCAGCGAAACGCGAATCGTGTCGCCGATGCCTTCCGCCAGCAGCATGCCCATCCCCACGCAGGACTTCACGGTGCCGGAAAACTGCGTGCCCGCCTCGGTGACGCCCAGGTGCAAAGGATAATCGAAGCGCTGCGAGAAGAGGCGATAGGCCGCCACGGTCAGCTTGACGTTCGACGACTTGAGGGAAACGATGGTGTCGGTGAAGCCCAGCTCCTCCAGGATGCCGATGTGGTAGGCGGCGCTTTCGACCATCGCTTCGGGAGTGGGAAAGCCGTACTTCTCGATCAGGCGGCGCTCCAGCGACCCGGCGTTGACGCCGATGCGAATGGGCACCTTCTGCTCCTGAGCGCGGCGCACCACGGCGCGCACCTTCTCAGCGTCGCCGATGTTGCCGGGATTGATGCGCAGCTTGTCGAAGCCGGCGTCCAGGGCCATCAGCGCGAATTTGTACTGGAAATGAATGTCGGAAACCAGGATGGAATCGGGGCAGCGCTTGCGGATTTCGGGCAGCGCTTTGGCCGCTTCGATATCCGGCACCGCCAGGCGCACGATCTCGCACCCCGCCGCCTCCATCTGCGCGATCTGCTCGACGGTGCGGCCCACGTCGCGCGTGTCGGTCTTGGTCATGGATTGCACGACGATGGCGGCGTCGCCGCCCACCGTCAGGCGTCCCACCTTCACCGCGCGCGTCTTGCGGCGCGCCGGAAAAAACTCCTGCTCGCTGAAATTCATGAAACCGCTCTCACTTCCCTGAGATGCTTGCCCTGAAACCCGGCCGCCCGCGTCGCGCCGCCCAAGCGCTCAGTGCGGGTGAATGGCCTTGATGATGTCGTTGTAGGTCACGAACACCGCCAGCAACAACAGGAAAACGATCCCCGCCTGGGCAAAACGTTCCTTCACTTCCAAACTCATGTCGCGGCGCATGAGAGCTTCGATCACCAGCAGCAGGATCATGCCGCCGTCGAGAATGGGAATGGGCAGCAGGTTGAAGATGCCCAACTGCAGGCTTATGAACGAAACCAACATCAGCAGCTCCGGCAAGCCCGCCCGGTAGGCCTCGCCCGAAATCTGCACGATGCCGATGGGCCCGGAAAGCGAGCGCGCCGACATGCGATGGGTGAGGATCTTGCCCAGCACTTCGAAAGTGACCACGACGTTGCGGACGTTGTCATCCAGAGAAGTGGTGACCGCCTGGCCCCAGGGAAGCTGGCGCACCACGACGTCGGAACCGAAGAGCACCCCGATCATCCATTTCTGTTCCCCGCCCAGGTCGCTCTTCACCGGTGTGACGGTAGCCTGGATGGTCTTCCCACCCCGCTCCACGGTCAGGACGACGGGCTTGTCGCCGTTCTTCTGCAATCCCGACACCAACTCGTGCCGGCAATAGACCGCCTGGCCGTTAAAACCCACGATACGGTCGCCGGGCAGCAAGCCCGCCTTCGCCGCAGGCATCCCCGACTCCACGTCTCCGACCTTGCCGGCCGCGCAGGGGGCCAGCCCCGCGTCGCCGACCTGATCGGGACCGGTGGCTTTGGGCGTCACGGTCATGTGGAGAATCTCTTTGCCGCGCTCGACGGTCACCGGCAACGCCTCACCGGCGCTGGTCAGAACTTTCACCCGCAAGTTTTCCCAGTTGGGATGTTGCAGGTCGCCCAAGCGCAGGATCAAGTCGCCGGATTGAATGCCCGCCAGCGCAGCCGGGGACTTAGCCTCCACGCTTCCCACTCGCGCCGGTTCTTCCATGAAAGCGGGCTTGGGATAGTGGAAACGGTAAAGTCCTGCCAGGAGCACGATGGCCACCAGCACGTTCATCGTCGGCCCCATGACCGCAATGACGAAGCGCTGCCAGCGGGGCTTGGCCAGGAACTCGTCCGCATCGCCCGGCCGGACTTCGCTCGGGTCCTCGCCCGCCATCTTCACGTAGCCGCCCAGGGGCAGCAGGCTGACGCGGTAATCCGTGCCCCCGTAGTGGAAGCCGCACAGGCGTTTGCCAAAGCCCAGCGAAAAGGTCAGGACGCGCACCCCAAAAGCTTTCGCCGCCAGGAAGTGGCCCAGTTCATGGACAAAGATCATGAAGCCCAGAACCGCCACGACCACTACGTAAACCATCACATTTGAAAACATTCTTCCCTCGTCCTATTGGATGCGCGAAAGGAGTTGGTGGGCGCGCGCGCGGCACTCCCGATCACATGCCAAAATGTCCTCCAGCGACGTCAGACTGGCCGGAGGGGTCTCCCCCATAACCGCCTCGACAAGGCGTGGAATGCCCGTAAAGGGCAGCTGCCCGGCCAAAAAGGCCTCCACGGCGACCTCATCGGCAGCGTTCATAGCGCAGGGCGCCGAGCCGCCTGCCTCCAGGGCTGCTCGCCCCAGGTTCAGGCATGGGAAACGCTTCGTGTCCGGCCGCGCAAAACGCAGGCGCCCCCGGGCTTCCAGGTCCAGGCCCAACCCGTCGCCGTTCAACGTCACGCGTTCCGGATAAGTCAGGGCGTACTGAATGGGCAAACGCATGTCAGCAACAGAAAGTTGCGCCAGAATCGACCCGTCATTAAATTCTATCATGGAATGGATTACCGATTCGGGGTGAATCATCACCTCGATTTGCCCCCCCGTCAGGCCGAACAACCAGTGGGCTTCGATGATTTCCAAGGCCTTATTCATCAGCGTGGACGAGTCAATGGTGACGCGTGCTCCCATCTTCCAAACCGGGTGCTGGAGGGCTCGCTGGGGAGTGATTGAGGCAAACTGGCGGCCCGGGAGGGTGCGGAAGGGCCCGCCGGAAGCGGTCAGAATGAGCTTCCGGACCTCGTCACGCCGGCCGGAGCGCAGGCACTGGTGCACGGCGCTGTGCTCGCTGTCGATAGGGAGTATGGCGACGTTGCGCTGGCGCGCCAAGCGAGTGACCGCCTCGCCCGCCACCACCAGAACTTCCTTGTTGGCCAGCGCGATGGTCTTGCCGGCGTCAATCGCCCGGTAGGTGGCTTCCAGGCCCGTCACTCCGTGGGAGGCCGAGACCACCAGGTCCACTTCCTTCAGGGTGGCGGCTTCGACCTGGCCTTCGGTTCCGGCGCGGATTTCCACCGCCGCAGCGTCTGCACGCGACTGCAAGAGGCCGCGCAGGGGCTCAATGCTCTCGGGCGAGCCGACCGAAACCAGCCGCGGGCGAAATGCTGCAATCTGCTCGGCCATTAGTTCCAGGTTCTTGCCCGCCGTCAGAGACACCACCTGGAATCGCTCAGGGAGGCTTTGGACGACTCGCAGACAGTTTGTCCCTATCGAGCCCGTCGAGCCTAAGATGCACAAACGCTTGATCATAAATGACTTACTTCCAGAGCCCTACCAGCGCCACGGCCAGCCAAAGCGCCGGGGCGCCAAACACCAAGGAGTCTATGCGGTCCAGCATTCCGCCGTGGCCAGGCAATAACCCGCCGGAGTCCTTGGTGTCGGCAGCGCGCTTCAACGCCGACTCCACCCAGTCCCCGACCTGGCTCGCCACCGCGACGATGGCCGCTAACAGCATAATCCTTTTCAGCCCGGAAGTCTGTCCAAACCAGTAGGCCAAACCCCCAGCGGTGAGCAAACTCCCGGCAACGCCCGCCAGCGCCCCTTCCACCGTCTTGCGCGGCGAGATGCGCGGCAGCAGGAGATGACGACCCCAGTAACGGCCCACGAAAAAGGCAAAGAC
>JBJKQV010000425.1:0-8225 GCA_046704985.1 Terriglobia bacterium | reverse complement strand
GCGTAGGCGCCGGCCGGCAGGTCGGGAAACGAGTAGGTCCCGTCGGTGGCCGTGTGGGTGGTGAGGGGTTGAGTCTTGCCGGGACCTTGCAGCACGACCGCGACGGCTGCGGTCGGCCGGCCTTGCGCATCGCGCACGGTTCCCCGCAACGAACTGGCCGCCTGCGCGGCCCAAGCCGCCGCCGCAGCGCCGACGAGCAGGCTCAGGGCCAGCGCCGCTCCAGCCGGCCACCCGCGGGACCTCCGCAACCGGGGGAAACGCTCCAAAATGTGTGAGGTGTTCACCTTTTCCCTCCGCGTGGTTTTTGGTTGCGCGGCGTCGAGGAACCATTCTAGTCTCACGGGCGCGCCTCCGCAACGGCAGGGAGGAATGGGGGGCTTTGGCGCCCCGGCCGGGAAAAGGGGCTAGACGTGCGGTGTATACTGTGAAGCGTTTCAAAAGGCCCGGTGATAGCGAGAGCGCAGACGTGGACTCGTCGGGAAAACCACGAATCAAGATCTGTTGCATCGCCAGCCGGGAGGAAGCCTGGATGGCCATCGCGGCGGGAGCCTCGGCGCTGGGGCTGGTGGCGAAAATGCCCAGCGGGCCGGGGATGATTCCGGAAGAGCGCATCGCGGAGATCGCGGCGCGAGTGCCGCCGGCGGTGGCGACGTTTCTGCTCACCAGCGAGCAGCGGGTTGACTCGATCATCGCCCAGCAGCAGCGGACGCGCGTCAACACGTTGCAGCTCTGCGACCGGCTGGGGGCGGAGGATCACCGCGCGCTGCGCGCGGTGATGCCGGGCGTGGCGCTGGTGCAGGTGATTCACGTGCAAGGTCCCGAGGCGCTCGAGGAGGCGCAGGCCGTGGAAGCGAGCGTGGACGCCGTGCTGCTTGATTCCGGCAACCCGCGCGCCCCGCGCAAGGTGCTGGGCGGCACGGGGCGCGTCCACGACTGGCCGCTCAGCCGCCGCATCCGCGAGCGGCTGGGAATTCCGGTTTTCCTCGCCGGCGGGCTGACCGCCGGGAACGTCGCGCAGGCTGTGCGCGAAGTAGGTCCCTTCGGCGTGGACGTCTGCACGGGCGTGCGCACCGAGGGCAAGCTCGACGCGGCGAAGCTCAGTGCCTTTGTGGCCGCCGCGGGACGATAAGTTCTACACTTAGAGAAAGGGAGAGAAGGCTGATGCGTAAGAAACTGGCAATGGTGGCGCTACTGTGCGCCGGAATGATTTTGGGAGCGGGAATGTCGCTCCGGGCTCAGGATCAGAAGATCAAAGTTATCGTAGATCAGGACGCGCGCGGGCCGGCGACCACCGACACGCAGTCCATCCTGGTTTTCCTGCAGTCCAGCAAGTTCGACGTTCTGGGCATCACCACCGTGAGCGGCGACCAGTGGGTGAAGGAAGAAACCCTGCACGCGCTGCGCGCCGTGGAGATCGCCGGGCGCACCGACGTGCCGGTGATTGAGGGCGCGGAGTATCCGCTCCTCAACTCCAAAGAGGAGTCGGACCGCTGGGAAGCGCTGTACGGCAAGTTCCGTTACCGGGGAGCCTGGAGCGGCTGGTCGCACGCCCCGGCAAACGTTCCCAAGGTCTTCCGCCGGGCCTACTACGGGCCCAATGACATCCCGCCGCTTCCCGAGGGCATGCCGCATACCAAGCCCCTGCCCGAAACTGCCGCGCATTTCATCGTCAGCATGGTGCACAAGTATCCGCATCAGGTGGTGATCTGGGCGGGCGGGCCCATGACCAACATCGCCCTCGCCCTGCGCCTCGATCCCGAAGTGGCCTCCCTGGCCAAGGAACTGGTGCTGATGGGCAGCGGCATGTACGCCGACCAGGGCGGCATCAACACCATCGACGGCCGCCGCGAGTTCAACTGGTGGTTCGATCCCGAGGCGGTGCGCATCGTCATGCGCGCCCCCTGGAAGAAGATCGTCATCACTCCCATCGACGTCTCCGTCAAGGCCCCCCTCACCGCCGCCGTGCAGGAGGCCATCGCCAAGGCCCACACACCGGTCGCCGAGTACTTGACCAAGTACTCGGTGCGCAGCTACATGTGGGACGAGCTTTCTGCCTGCGCCATGATCGATCCCTCGATCATCACCAAGACCGAGCAGCTCTACGTGGACATTGACGTGGACCACGGGCCCAGCTACGGGATGACCCTCTTCTGGTCGCCCAACACCGTGGTGCCTCCTTACGAGCACCTGGCCACCGTGCAGTTCGGCGTCGACACGCAGAAGCTCGACAAACTTTACATCAAGCTCATGACCGAACCGCCCGCCAAGCCGGCGGGGCAGGGCCGCTGAAGTATCGCGCGGCGAGGAGGAAAACATGGATTCGCAAAATCTCACGGGTCCGGGCGGCACCGTGGCGCCGCATCCGCGCCCGACCGCCGCGCACCCCGCGCGGGTGATTATTGACACCGACCCGGGCGTGGACGACGCGCTGGCGCTACTGCTGGCCATGCGCTCGCCGGAGCTGAAGGTGGAGGGCGTAACGCCCGTGGCCGGCAACGTCCCGCTGGACCGCACCCTGCCCAACGCTCTGACCATGGTGGAGATCTCCGGGCGCAAGGACGTCCCGGTGGCGGTGGGGGCGTCGGCGCCCCTGATGCGCCGCCTGGTCACCGCCGAGTTCGACAACGGCAGCAACGGCCTGGCGGGCGCGCAATTCCCCGAGCCCACCCTGCGCCCCATCGCCGAGCCGGCGGCGGAATTCATCTCCCGCATCGTCCGCAAGTACCCGGGCGAGGTGACACTGATTACCGTCGGCCCCATGACCAACGTGGGCGAGGCGCTGCGCGCCGACCCCGGCCTGGCCAAGCTGGTGCGCAACGTTACCTTCATGGGGGGGTCGCTTTCCGGCGGCAACATCACCCCTGCCGCCGAGTTCAACATCTGGGTCGACCCGGAAGCGGCGCGCATCGTCTTTCAGTCGGGCATCCCCCTCACCATGGTGGGGCTCGACGTCACCCGCGAAACCCTGCTCACCGATAAACACCTGCACATGCTGGAAGGGCACTCGAACCCCGTCGCCCAGGCGGCGGCCAAAATCTCCAGGCACATTCTGGAGAACAATCGCCGCCAGGGTTTCGCCGTCGGGCAGCACATGCACGACCCCCTGGCCGTGGCCGCGGTGATCGATCCTTCCCTGCTCAAAACCCAGAAGTATTACCTGGACGTCGAGACCACGGGCGAGCTGACGGCGGGTATGACCCTAGGCTACAGCCCCTACGCCGGCGACCTGCGCCGCCTGCCGGGCTGGGAGCACCTGGCCCTGGACATGCTCATCCGCGGTGCGCCGCTCTCCCTCGGCCACCTGGATGCTTCGCCCAATCTCCGCGAACACTGGGTCCCCAACGGCGACGTGGGGATGCACGTGGACGCCGACAAATTCTTTGACCTGTTCATCGGGCGTCTGGCGGGCAACGCCTAGCTGCCGGAACGGCCTCACTTCCCGCGGCCCGGGCCGCCCTAAGGAGCAATGTCTATGGACTCGAAACAGCGCAAAGGAAAGATGACGCGGCGGGAATTCGTCGCCGCTTCGGCCGCCGGCCTGACCCTGGCGGGAGGCCTGGCGGCGGGCTGGCCGGCGCGGGGGTTGGCTGCGGACGACTCCATGCCGCCCACTGCCGCTCATCCCGCGCGGGTGATTATCGACACCGACCCGGGCGTGGACGACGTGCTGGCGCTGTTGCTGGCCATGCGCTCGCCGGAACTGAAGATCGAAGGCATCACCCCCGTGGCGGGCAACGTCCCGCTCGACCTGACGCTGCCCAACGCGCTGCGCATGGTGGAAATCGCCGGACGCACCGACAGCCCGGTGGGGGCCGGCGCGCCCGCGCCGCTGATGCGCCGCCTGGTGACCGCCGAGTCCGTGCACGGAGAGAACGGGCTGGACGGCGCGGTTTTTCCGGAGCCCAAGATCCAGCCCATCGCCGAGCCCGCGGCGCAGTTCATCCGCCGCATCGTGCGCAAGTATCCCGGCGAGGTGACGCTGATTCCCATCGGCCCGCTCACCAACATCGCCACCGCCCTGCGCCTCGACGACGAGCTGCCCAAGCTGGTGCGCGGCATCACCCTGATGGGCGGGTCGCTTTCGGGCGGCAACGTCACCCCGGCGGCGGAGTTCAACATCTATGTCGACCCGGAAGCGGCGCGCATCGTTTTCCAATCGGGCATTCCCATCACCATGGTGGGCCTGGACGTGACCACCAAGACCAAGCTCACCGAAGCGCACGTGCGCGAGCTCGAGGCGCACTCGAACCCGGTCAGCCAGGCGGCCGCCAAGATCGCCCGCCACATCATCGCCCACAGCCGGAAGGAAGGCTTCCAGCTCGGCCCCAACATGCACGACCCGCTGGCGGTGGCCGCTTTCCTGCGCCCCTCGCTCATCAAGACGCAGAAGTTTTACGTGGACGTGGAGACTTCGGGTGAGCTGACGGCGGGCGAGACCCTAGGCTACAGTCCTATCACCGGCGACCTGCAGCGCCGTCCCGGAACCAAGAACCCGGACATGCCCATCCTCGGCTCGCCGCAGACCCTGGCGCGCACCACCTCGTCGCCGGTGCTGCGTCCTCACTGGGTGCCCAACACCGAGGTCGCCATCGAGCACGACGAAAAAGGATTCTTCGATTTCTTCATCGGCCGCCTGGCCGGCAAGGCCTGAGCGCCGCGCCGCGCGGATTCCCGGCGGCCGCCCAAGGCCGCCCCAAGGAGGAACGCTCATGGAATCGAAACAGCGCAAGGGGAGAATGACCCGGAGAGAATTTGTCGCCGCGTCTACCGCCGGCTTGACCCTGGCCACCCGCCTGGCGGCGGGCTGGCCGGCGCCGCGAGAGGTGGGCGATGTGCATCAGGCGCCGACCGCCGCCCACCCGGCGCGGGTGATTATCGACACCGACCCGGGCGTAGACGACGCGCTGGCGCTGCTCTTTGCCATGAGCTCGCCGGAGCTGAAGATCGAAGGCATCACGCCCGTGGCGGGCAACGTCCCGCTCGACCTGACTCTGCCCAACGCTTTGCGCATGGTGGAAGCCGCCGGACGCACCGACATCCCGGTGGCGGCGGGCTCGCCGGAGCCCCTGGTTCGCCGCCTGGTGACCGCCGAATACGCCCACGGAAAGAACGGGCTGGACGGCGCGGTTTTTCCGGAGCCCAAGATCAAGCCCATCGCCGAGCCCGCCGCGGAATTCATCCGCCGCGTGGTGCGCAAGTATCCCGGTGAGGTGACGCTGATTCCCATCGGCCCCCTCACCAACATCGCCACCGCCGTGCGCCTGGACTCGGAGCTGCCCAAACTGGTGCGTGGCATCACCCTGATGGGCGGGTCGCTTTCGGGCGGCAACATCACCCCCGCCGCGGAGTTCAACATCTACGTGGACCCGGAAGCGGCGCGCATCGTTTTCCAATCGGGCATTCCCATCACCATGGTGGGCCTGGACGTGACGCGCAGGACGCACTTCAGGGAACAACACGGTCGCATACTCGAAGCGCACTCGAACCCCGTCAGCCAGGCGGCGGCCAAGATCGGCCGGCACATCATGGCGAGCGCCCGGCGCGCCGGCTTCCCTCTGGGCCACAACATGCACGACGGGCTGGCGGTGGCCTCCTTCGTGCGCCCCGCGCTGATCAAGACGCAGCCCTTTTACGTGGACATCGAAACGACGGGTGAGTTGACGGCCGGCGAGACGGTCGGCTACAGTCCCGTGGCCGGCGATTTGCGCCGCCCGGGCGAGGCTCACGTGGGCGAAGCCATGTCCATCCGCGGCTCGGCGCTCTCGCTGGCGCGCACCACCACGTCGCCGGTGCTGCGCGACCACTGGATTCCCAACGCCGAGGTCGCCCTCGATTTGGACGAGAAGGCATTTTTGGATTTCTTCGTCAGCCGTCTGGCCGGCAAGCCCTAAGACGCCGCCGGCGGTCGGATGAAGCCATTCCCAGGGGACGCCGGTTCGCGGCCTGCGCGGACGCGCCGACGGCGTTCCCTATTTTGCGAGGTGGAGCATGAAACGCATCTTCACATGGACCCTCGGCGCCCTGTTGTGCGCCAGCCTGGCGTGGGGCCAGGGAAAACAGAAGGTCATTATTGACCAGGACGCCGCCGGACCCGCCGGCACCGACCAGCAGTCCATCTTGCTGATGATCCAGTCGCCCGATACCGACGTGCTGGGCATCACGGTGGTCACCGGAGACCAGTGGCGCGACGAAGAAGTCGCCCACACCCTGCGCACCCTGGAGCTGATCGGCCGCACCGACATCCCGGTGGTGCCCGGTGCGGAATATCCCCTGGTGCGCCGCAAGGCGACCACCGAGCTCTGGGAACAGCGCTACGGTTCAGTCACCTGGCTGGGCGCCTGGACGCCCAGGTTCTTCCACCCCGCCGACGTGATCCCCCCGCTCAAGGAAGGCGAGCCCACCACCAAGGCGTCCGACGAGGACGCCGCGCACTTTATGGTGCGCATGGTGCACAAGTATCCGCACCAGGTGACCATCTACGAGGGCGGGCCCATGACCAACCTGGCGCTGGCCATCGGCATTGATCCGCACTTTCCGGAGCTGGCCAAGGAGCTGGTCTTCATGGGCGCCAGCCTCAATCCCCAGACCGACAACCCTGAATTCATCAACAGCCCGCGGCACGAGTTCAATATCTGGTTCGACCCCGAGGCGGCGCACATCGCTCTGACCGCTCCCTGGCCGAAGATCGTTTGCACCACGGTGGATATCTCCCTGAAGACCGGCTTGACCAAAGCGCTGCTCGCCGAAATCGCGCGCAGCCACACCCCCGCCGCCGAGTACATGGCCAAGTACGCGCGCGCCGGCGGCAGCTTTAACTACCTCTGGGACGAGCTGGCGGCCGCGGCTTGGCTCGACCCCAGCATCATCACCAAGGAAGAGGTCCGCTATATGGACGTGGACCTGGACCGCGGCGCCGGTTACGGCAACATCCTCACTTGGACGGACAGCGACAAGCCCCAGGTGCAGGTGCAGAAGGTGCACATCCAGGTGGACCTGGACAACGCCAGGTTCGACCGGCTTTTTGTGAAGTTGTTGAGCGCTCCGACGCCCAAACCCTGAGCGCCGGAGCAGAGGGAAACGCGCAGGCAGCCGCGCCCGCGGCTGCCTAGCGTGAAGGATTTTCGGCGGCGAACTTGTCCACTTCCTTGCGGTCGGGCGTGGCGATCTGCGTTCCCATGCGCGTGACCGAAAGCGAAGCGGAGTAGTTGGCGAAGCGGCAAGCGTCTGCGACCGGAAGTCCTTCGGCCAGCGCCACCGCCAGGCCGCCGTTGAAGACGTCGCCCGCCGCGGTGGTGTCCACGGCCTTGACCTTGGGGGCGGGGAGCACTTGCGGCTTCCCGTCTTCCACCAGCAGACAACCCTGATCGCCCAGCTTGACGATCACCGTCTTGGCGCCGCGGGTGCGCAGCTTGCCCGCGATCTCCGCCGCCTGCTGGGTGTCCAGCCGGCTGGGTTTCATTCCCGCCAGGATGGCCGCTTCGGTTTCGTTGGGGGTGAGGAAGTCGACGAGCTTCAGCAGCTCGTCGGGCAAAGGCTCGGGAGGAGCGGGCGCCGGGTCCAGAACCACGCGCGCTCCCACGGCGTGCGCGGCATGCGCCGCCGCCAGCACGGTGGGCAGAGGATTCTCCAGTTGCAGCAGCACCAGGCCCGCGCCCTTCAGCAGGTGCTCCTTCTCGGCGTCCACGTTCGCCGGCGAGAGCTCGTTGTTGGCGCCGGGGACGATGATGATGGAGTTGTGGCCGTCGTCGGCGACGAAGATGAGCGCAATGCCGCTCACGGCCTTGGGGATGGTCTCCAGGCGGGAGACGTCGCAGCCCACCTGCTGGAGGTTGTCGCGCATGCGCCGGCCGAAATCGTCCGAGCCCACGCGTCCCAGCATGGCCACCTGGCCGCCCAGCTTCGCCACCGCGTAAGCCTGGTTGGCGCCCTTGCCGCCCGGCTCGTCGAAGTAGGTGTGGCCGGTCAGCGTCTCGCCGACCACCGGGATGCGCGACGCGCACGCCACCAGATCCATGTTCAAACTTCCCACCACTACGATTTTCGCTGCCATGGAATACGCTCCTGCCCCCTCGGGTCTGAGTGCAAGTCTGCTTCAGGGTTACCGGAAACGCGCGACTTTAACACCGGACGCGCCGGAGTGTCAACCACCGTGCCCCCGCGCGGGCTACCCCGCCCGGGCCAAAACAATACCCGCTGGCCCGTGGCGCCCACCAAGACTTCGGCAA
>JBJKQV010000424.1:0-6778 GCA_046704985.1 Terriglobia bacterium | reverse complement strand
CCGATATCCTTCACCACCCACTCGCCCACCTGCCGGCAGGTGGGCGAGTGGGTGGTGAAGGATATCGGCACCCCGGCCGAAATACTCAGCCGCGACGCGGAGCTTTTCCTGAACCTCTCGACGGCGCAGGATTTCGCCTGGCTGACCAAGCCGCGCGCTCCCGAGGCGCACAAGGGCCACTTCGGGCACGTGCTGGTGGTGGCCGGTTCGGTAGGGAAGACGGGCGCCGCCGCCCTGGCCGCGCAGGCCGCGCTGCGTGCCGGCGCCGGCTTGGTGACGGTTGCGACACCGGCCAGCGCTTTGCCGGTGGTTGCCGCTCTGGGACGCGAGTACATGTCTCACCCGCTTCCTGAAACCGACTCGGGAACCGTGTCTTCGCGCGCTCTGGAGCCCGACAGCCTGGAAAAGCTCCTGGAGGGCAAAACGGTGCTGGCGGTGGGACCGGGCATCGGCACCCATCCCGAGACGGCGGAGTTTGTGCGCACCCTGGTGAACCGTTTTGACCGCACCCTGGTGCTGGATGCCGACGGCCTGAATGCCTTTGCCGGGCATCTGGACGAGTTCCGCGCCGCAAAGGCTTATTCCCGGCCCGCCGTGCTGACCCCGCACCCGGGCGAGATGGCGCGCCTCACGGGGCGGCCGACGGCGGAAATCCAGGCCGAGCGGGTTGCGGCGGCACGCCAATTCGCCGCCCGGCACCACGCTATCCTGGTCCTGAAAGGCTATCGCACGCTCACCGCCTCGCCCGACGGCCAGGTGTGGGTGAACCCGACGGGCAATCCCGGCATGGCGACGGGAGGGATGGGCGACGTGCTGACGGGGTTGGCGGCGGGGCTGTTGGCGCAGTTTGCCGAGCGGCCGGCCTTGGAAGTGGCTGCGGCAGCCGTTTACCTGCACGGTTTGGCCGGCGACCTGGCGTGCCGCCGGTTCGGAGAAACGCCGCTGATTGCCGGCGACTTGCTGGAGACGCTGCCGGCAGCCTTGGCCGCCCTGGCGGAAGGCCGCTGGCCATGAGCCCGCGGAAGACCAAGCCCCAAGCGAAGAAACGGCGCGCTCCCGCGGCGCCGCGCGGCTTCGTCCTGGAAGCCGTAACCCGCTCCCCTGCCGAAACCGTCAAGCTGGGCCGCCGCTTGGCGCGCCTGCTGAAGCCCCCCGTGCTGGTGCTGCTGGAAGGCGAATTGGGCAGTGGCAAGACCACCCTTACCAAAGGCCTGGTGGCAGGCCGCGGTGCGGCGCGCGAAGAGGATGTCACCAGCCCCACCTTTACGCTGGTGCATGAATACGGCCCGCCGCCCGAAGGTTCCAAACGATCTAGAAAGGTAAAGGGCTCTGGGCCGCAGGGCGGCAAGGCGCGGCCCGTCTATCACGTGGACCTCTATCGCATCGAAACCTCTCAGGAACTTTTCACGCTGGGCCTGGAGGACCTGCTGGCGCGGCCGGTGATGGTGATTGTGGAGTGGGGAGAAAAGCTCGAGGGGGTGTTTCCCGGCCGGCGCGTGCGGGTGCGCCTCGAACACCTGAAAGGCGACCGGCGGCGAATCATCGTCGAGCGCCCTGAGGCTTAATTACCAGCGGAGGTCGGTCTCGACGGGCTGCGCGTAGTCCACACCTTCCACCTGAAATCCGAACAAGTTGTCGAAGGCGCGCTTGAATCCCTCAAAGTCGGTCAACTCGTAGAGGGTTTCGGTGGTTACCTTGAGCCAGGTCTGGGCGATGCCCAACTGCACCTCGGGGCGCAGCTCGGCGCGGTCCAGGCGCACGCGTCCTTCCTCATCCAGCAGGGTCTCGTCCCTTTGGCCCAGAAAATCGCGGAAGAGGCGCACCATCTGGCCGATGGGGTCCTCGTCGCCACCCAGCTTGTTCATTACCGGCGGCAGAATGCTGAGGTAGAGCGGCACGACGGGGATGGCGGAGGAAGCCTGTGTGACCACCGCCTTGTTGACGCTCACCCGGGCGCTTCCTCCCAGATGATTTCCGAGCAGCGCACCGAGCTCGTGCGAGGTCTTTTCCAGGTCTTTCTTGGCGCGGCCGATGGTGCCGTCGCGGTAGATGGGCCAGGTGACCTGCGGGCCGATGTAGGAATAAGCCAGCGTGCGGGCGCCCGGGGCCAGGAGCTTTTCCTCCAGCAACAGCTCGATCCACATGCGCCAGTCTTCGCCGCCCATTACCGCCACCGTGTCGGCAATCTCCTTCTCCTCGGCGGGCGGCAGGGTGATGTTGGTGACCGTTTCGTACTTGAGTTCGACGGTCTTGCTGGTAAAGGGCTCGCCCACGGGTTTGAGGGCGGAATCGTGCGTGGCCCCGGTGTGGGGATGGATGCGCCGCGGCGAGGCCAAGCTGTAGATTACCAAGTCGAGAGGCCCCATCTCGCGCCGGATGATCTCCACCGCCTGGCGCTTGATGGCGTCGGAAAATGCGTCGCCGTTGAGGCTGAAGGCGGGCAGGCCGTCGCGCGCCGCGGCTTGGTGGAAGGCAAAGGTATTGTAATAGCCCGCCGTGGCCGTGGCGCCTTCCTTGGGAGGGCGCTCGAAAAACAGCCCCAGCGTACGCGCCCCAAAGCCCCAGGCGGCGGCAATGCGCGAGGCCAGCCCATACCCCGTCGAGGCGCCCACCACCAGGACGTTTTTCAGGCCTTCCCGGCGCGGAAGCGCTTGTCCGACGTAGGCGATCTGCCGCTCGATGTTGCGCCGGCAGCCTTCCGGATGGGCGTTGATGCAGATGAATCCGCGTTTGCGCTGCTGGATGACCTGGCTGCTCATAGAATCCTTTAAGATGAACGAAGTAGTCCAAAATGTCTAGCCCGGATTTGCCAGGCCCGCTCCCGAGGCGGCGTTTTGACGCCTCACGAGCGATCTGGTAGCATGAATGGCGAGGGATACGGGCCCCAGGGCATGAGCGGAAACATGGGAAACATCAAGCTGCTACTGGCCAAACCGCGAGGCTTCTGCGCCGGAGTGGACCGGGCCATCGAGGTGGTGAAGATGGCGCTCGAGCTCTTCCCGCCGCCCATCTACGTGCGCAAGGAAATAGTCCACAACCGCTACGTCATCCAGGTGCTGGAGAACGAGGGCGCCATTTTCGTGGACGAGCTGGAGCAGGTGCCGGAAGGCGCGGTGGCTATCTTCAGCGCCCACGGGGTGGCTCCCGCGGTGAGGGAGGAAGCGGCCGCCAAGGGCTTGCAGGTCATTGACGCCACCTGCCCGCTGGTCACCAAGGTGCACCTGGAAGCGGTGCGCTTTGCGCGCCAGGGTTACTCGCTGATTCTCATCGGCCACGCCGGGCACGACGAGGTGGTGGGCACGATGGGCGAGGTTCCCGGGCACATCCACCTGGTAGGTAATGAGCATGAGGCCGAAACCGTCCAGGTTTCCCATCCCGAGCGGGTGGCGGTGATTACCCAAACCACCTTGGGCGTGGACGACGCGGAGGTGGTGCTGCGCGTGCTCAAGCGGCGCTTCCCGAACCTGGCTACCCCATCCGGCGCCGACATCTGCTACGCCACGCAGAACCGCCAGACGTCCATCAAGCTGCTGGCAAGGCAGGCGCAGCTGGTGCTGGTGATCGGCTCGGACAACAGCTCCAACTCCCGCCGCCTGCGCGAGGTGGCGGAAGCCGCCGGCGCGCGCGCTTATCTGATCGACGACGCCTCGGAAATCCTCCCCGAGTGGCTGGAGGGCGTGACGACGGTGGGCATCACCGCCGGCGCCTCGGCTCCCGAGTACCTGGTGCAGGAAGTTGTGCGGTTCTTCCGCGACCAGGGGACGACCGAGGTGGAAGATATCGGCGGCCGCGATGAGCGCGTTACCTTCGTTCTGCCTCCCGAAATCGAGAGTGCCCAGGCCCGCCAGGCCGCCGCACTGCCTGCTTCCGATTCCCAGCGCTGAAGCCCCAGGTTTCCTCTCCGGTCTCCGCGTCCGTCTTCTCTGTGCTCTGTGAGAAATCCTAAACGGTCTTATCGGGAGAGTCGCAGGTGGCGACGAGGGGGCAGTCGACGCACAGGGGGTTGCGCGCCTGGCATACCTTGCGCCCGAACCAGATGACCTGGTGGGAGAAGAGAATCCAGCGCTCCTTGGGCACCAGACGCATGAGGTCCTGCTCGATTTTCTCCGGCGCTTTCTCCCGGGTGAGCTTCAGCCGCTGGGAAATGCGTGTGACGTGCGTGTCCACCACGACTCCGGTCGCCAGGCCATACCCCGTGCCCAGCACCACGTTGGCGGTCTTGCGCGCTACGCCCGGCAGCGTGAGCAGCTCGTCCATCGTGCGCGGCACCTTGCCGCCGAAATCCTGCACTATCTTTTGCGAGGCGCCGACAATGCTCTTGGCCTTGTTGCGGAAAAAGCCCGTGGAGCGGATTTCGTTTTCCAGTTCCTCCGGGCGCAGGGCGGCCAACGCCGCGGGGGTGGGGAACTGGGCGAACAGGCCGGGCGTCACCTTGTTGACGCGCTCGTCGGTGCACTGCGCCGAGAGGATGGTGGCCACCAGAAGCTGGAAGGGATCCGAGTGCGTCAGCGCGCACTGGGCGCGCGGGAAGAGCTTGTCGAGTGCGGCCAGGATCGCCCTGACACGCTGTGGTGCGGTATATTTCCCATTTGCCTTAGCCTTGGAAGCCCGAAGCTTTGGGGTTTTGCGGCTCTTGGCTTTGCGCATCGCAACCTCAGGGGCTGAGAAGATTTACCACACTGAGCACACAGAAAGAAGCTCCGCGGGCACGGAACGTTATCCTCCCAGCAGGTCGAGAACTTCCTCGAGCTCGCGCCGGATGCAGGTGAAGATGGGCGTATCGCGCTCGGTGTAGCCGGTGGCCTCGCTGTGGCGCAGCTCCATCACCAGGTCGAGAAAGTCCTGGGGCTTGTCGCTTTCAAAAGCCAGCACGAACTCCTGGTCGTCGAGCCCGAACGAATAGGTGGTATTGAGGCGCACGGTGGGATACTTGTGCCCGATTTCGATGTGCTCGTTCATCATCCCCTGACGGGCGTGCTGGGTCAGCCGGTACCACGCCTTGTTTTTGACGAAGGGATAGACGAACACATAGCGGAACTGGCCGGGCGTCAGGCGCAGGCGCGTGCCTTCCTGGTCGGCGTGCACGTGCTTGTCCACGTAGGTGGAGCGCTTGGTCATGGACATGTACGAGTAAGGCGTGGAAAGGTACTGCCCGAGGCCGCTGGCCAGCATCTGCGCGGTCATCTCCTGGAACTTGGGCAGCTCGTAGCCGATGCGCCAGAGCATGAAGTCGCAGTCGCCCCGGATGCCTACCAGCGAGTAGGGAACGACGATGAGGTCCTCCTGGAAGCGCTGCACCGCCTCCATGAACTGCTGCTTGCCGCGCCGGCGCTCTTCGGCGGGCAGACGCCGCCACGCCGGGTCCACCTTGTAGTAGGCGAAATTAACGTATTGACGCCGCTGCGGGGCGCCCTCGACGGGCGCTTTCTTGGCTTCGCTCAAGTCCTCTTGCCTCCCTGAAGTAGGTCGCGCGCACCGGCCCTGCGGATGCGCGCAAGGATTTCAATATAGCACGAAAAGTGGGGTTCAGGATTGTGAGCCGGGCGATGGGAAAGCCGAAGCAACTGAACCATGCTCAGGCGGAGAGAGGCTCATCGAGTTCTGCTTCAGGGGGCGGAGTGGGGGCCGTCACGACGCGGTCGCGCCCACCCTCCTTGGCGGCGTAGAGGGCCTGGTCGGCGGCGCGCAGGAGGGATTCCGGGTTGGCGCCCTGTTCGGGGAAAACTGCCACGCCCAGGGAGATGGTAATGGAGCCCAGGCGCTGCCCTTGCACGGTCACGGTCAGGCGCTTCACGCCCTCGCGCAGGCGCTCGGCGCGCTGGTGCGCGACTTGCAGGGAGGCGCCGGGCATGATGAGGACAAATTCCTCGCCGCCGAAGCGGCAGGGAACGTCCTCGCCGCGTACGTGTTTTCTCAGGAACCCGCCGACCTCACGCAGCAAAGCGTCGCCCGCCTCGTGCCCGAAGGAGTCGTTGTAGCGCTTGAAGTGGTCGATGTCGAGGAGGATGGCGCCGATCGACGCCCTGCTGCGCTCGGCACGCAGGGTTTCGCGTCCAAGGGACTCCTCCATGTAGCGGCGATTGAACAATCCGGTCAGGGGATCACGGATGGATTGGTTGCGCAAGGCGTCGCGCAGGCTGAGGTTGGCCAGCGCCAGGGCGATTTGCTCGGCGGTGGCAGCCGCCAGTTGCTGGCGGCCGCGCCGATACTCCTCCCAGTGGCGCGCTTCCGGATGGCTCAGGGCGTGCGGGCACTGGAGAATCAGGATGCCCATCGCCCCGCCTTGTGCAATGAGGGGAGTGCAGAGGTAGACGGGGCTGCTGTCGGGCATGTGGCGGCAGCGCGCCGGCGCCTCGGGACTCTCCACGCAGTGGGCATGGCCGCTGCGCAGCGCCCAACAGTCTTCGAGGCCGAAAGCCCGTTCTCCGGGCGTGGAGCCGCCCCACTCGACGGCCACTTCCACCAAGTTGCGCGAAGCGGCGATGAGCGCCACCGCCCCCGAAAAATCCGGGAAGAGTCGCTGCCCGTCCTCATGAATCACCCGGTAAGCCTCGTCGGGCGAAAGGCACCCCTGCAGCAGGCTTCCCAGCTCGGCGAGCAGGGTGATCTCGCTCGACCGCTGCTCGAGCACTCCCACCGAGCCGGCGAGCCTGCGGTTGGCCTCTTCCAACTCCTGCCGGGCGCGCAGCCTCTCGGAAATATCCACGAAGGTCACGACTGCCCCCAAGATCTCCGGCCCACGCCGGATGGGGTGCGACCAGTACTCGGCGGGGAAGCT
>JBJKQV010000423.1:0-23387 GCA_046704985.1 Terriglobia bacterium | reverse complement strand
ATGGAAAGGGGCCATCGATTCCCTGGGCGCATCGATTGCCGACATTGCAGGCAAGATAAGGGAGGAAACCCAGGCCGCCTGCCACGGAATTGAACAGGCGTCAGGCAAATGGATTGAACTCTCTAGTCAAGCCCGAGCCGATTTCCAAACCGCATTTGATCAGAGCCTTAACCGGGTGACTACAGTGGCCCGTGAAGAGCTTCCGAAGATCAACGATGCATTCGTTCAGCGTTTTCCAGAGGCTGTTTCCACGATGGAAAAAGCTGTTTCCGAGTGGCAGGCGCTGGTGACTGACCTTACGAAGCTCAATATCGAATTGAAAACCGTGCTTGACCAAGTCCGAGCGATTGAGTTCCCCGGGGATGCTGTGAAGAAGCTGGATCAGATCTTTGAATCTATCGAACAGACCAGGAAGCTAGTTGGAGACGGATCAGGTCGGACGCTTTCTCTGGCGCTTGCGCAGTTCGACAGTTCAGTGAGAACCGGAATTCAACAGATCAACAGCCATGTCCAGGCCATAGAAACACATCATAATAAATGGCGCTTTTGGTGGCCGTTCGGCCGCAGTTGAGGTGAAAATGCTTCGTAGGTCAAATCCTTGGCCTTCGGTAGTGGATTTGTTTTCGGCTTTATTGATTATTACGTTTGCCGCCATGATTCTGGCTGATCAGAGCACCGCCACCTTTAAGAAACAAAAACACGAACTCCAAGTGCAGGTTGATTCTCTTAAGACAAAGAATGCGAAGCTAGAAGAACAACTCAATCGTCTTCGGTCAAGCCTTCTACCTAACTGTGACAGTAAGGAAATCGAAGGGCGAAGAATTATTGATGGCCCGCTCTTTGAAGTAATCATTCGCGGGGCCCACCAATACGATGCGCGACAGGGGTCCGATGCGCGCTCAATAACCCTCCAACAGATGATAGAAGCGAATCAAGATAGAATTAACAAGTACGCAAACGTGTGTAAGTTTTCTGTGGACGTGTACCGTACTGCCGATATTAGCGCCTCTGAGTACGATCAAGTCCTCGATTCAATTACTAAGCACTCTCTTCGATACAACCGGAAGGAAGATGCTCCGCAGTAGCAAATGACCAGCAGAAGTGGAAGCGTCTCTCTGCGTTCGTGCACACCGGGACGATCTTCGAGCCCCATGGCCTTCCCATTGTGGCTTGCGGAAACACTTTCCCGTGCGAAATGGTGCCCAGCGACTCGACCGCAATCACCGGCAGCTTTCTTAAATGAGTCTAAATCTAATCGGGAGAGCATGGCTCCGTACGGGCCGTTGGTGCACATTTATGAGGAGCACGAGGAATCCTGCATGCTTGAATTTCAGATATAGCTCGCGCAGTTCAAAAACGATGGGCGGCTTGGGCGGCCATTCTAGGCCCGCACAAGAGTCCTGGGTGTCCTGAAATCAAGGCACCATGAAGGCTTTAACAGGATGTGTACTTCATGAATCAGACTTGTCCGCAATTCCAATTACCGTTGTTATGCGATGAAGTGGTGAGGAGGGACAACTCGTGAAGAGCATGAAACTTCGGCCTTGGCTTGGGCTGGCCATGCCCCTTGCATTGGCTACTTTCTTGATTCTGTGCCCCTCGTTATCGTCAACATCGGTTGGAACTCGCGCGGATTCTCCTACGGTCCCAATGCCTCTCTTAGAAAGAGGGCATCCGGTGGAGTGGTGGTTCGTATTCAAATTCAATTCAGCAGCCTTCCCTGCCTGCCCGGGCGAAGCTAGACGAGACTGCCTGTTCGGCGGAGCGACTCAGAATTACAGATGGTTCAGCCAGCAGTATGTCTACGCAACCAACGAAAACCCCACGCTGCGAGACGGGAGCGGGTGTGCAGGCGACACAACAACGGATCCGATAGGCGCGACTTTTGCCGAAGTGTACAACGACTCTTTCTACTACCTGCTCTGGAACGACCAGTTCTATGGCGACCCGGCTATCAAAGGGTGCGGGATGTCATGTAGCGCTCCTTGGGGCCATTCGAAAGGTATGCTTGTGTGGAACAAAGAGGGCGAAGGATTTGTGATGCAGGTTACAACACCATCATGGCCGGCATCAGGCAACAAAATGTTCCCGCGCAGAACAGACGGGAATACGCTGGGATGCATTAAAGACGACAACGTGAAAGTCAGTCAGCACTTCTTCGCACTGAGGCTAACCAAGGGTGATCTGATCAAGATCCTGAAGGCGCTCCAAAATGCGAGCGTGGTGACAGACCCCAAGAATCAACAAATCGTACACAACGGTGGTCCTGCGGATGTTCAGGCACTGGTCCAAGGCCTTGGCGTAAAATCCAAAAGCGAATCGGATACGAAGGCAGAACTCTCAAGTGGCGTGGAGGTGATTTCGAAGCCTTCACGACTACATGTGCCACCCTGGCAACTGGTTTCAGCGGAGCTTGGAGGCGTACCATTGAGAGCCGCAACGTGGTGGGCAAACCCCAAGATCTTTACGACAACGGCGTCTTCACACATCGCTTGTTGGAAAAGCTCACTCGAGGATCCAGGGCCTGTCGAAATTGCCACATCGGGGAGCTGGGACGGGAAGGTGTTCAGCCTCAAGGGTGGCGGGGGTCCTAATTTCAACCATGCAAAAATTGGAATATCCCTTGCAGGCAACGAGCACTACTCAGTCTTTGGTGATATGAACCAGCAGGGTTCTGCTTTGGGGCCAAGGTGCTCTAGCAGTCAAAACGGACGGGGTGGACTATTCTACGTGATCGACAACATGAAGCTCCACGAGAGTTTGGAGAAGCTATTAACGGGAAGCAGCGCACCTGCATATGATTATTCGAGATGAAGCCCCAAACTCGCCCTTCAACTCATGTGAGAAATACGTCTGAGAAATCCTCAATACTGCAGGTTGCTGCGTTTTGTGAGGCGAGGGTTTTCTTTAAGTTCTGTGTTTTCAATAAACCGTCGGGGTTCGAATCCCACCCTCTCCGCCACGTACCGCACGGTCTGTCGCTCCGCCAGCCTAACCTGCTTGTAATCCATAACATGCAAAGATACGGTGAGTTCCGAAACTTCCCGTGACTGGCGCGGATGAGATGGGATGGGCGGAAGCCCGCATTTCCCGGGCCCGTAGCCTTCTACTTGGCGAGAAAACCTTTTCTCCGCACCAGCCGAAAGGCCGGAATGCCTAGCATCACGACCGCGACCCCCAGGAAGGCTTGAAAAGCGCTGTGCCTTGCCAGCATGACCAGGAGCAACGCGACCAGCACAAGAAAGAGCAGAGGCGTCCAGGGATAGCCGGGCACGCGGAGCGGGGCGCCGTCATGCAGCCTGCCGCGAAGCCGATACACTCCCGCGACCGTCAAAGCGAGGAAGACGACGGCCACGAAGACAAAGTAGGAGACGATTTCGTCGAAGGTTCCCAGCACCACGAGCAGCGAGGCAAGCGCAGCTTGAATGGCAATGGCGCGTGCGGGGGTTCCGAAGCGGGGGTGCACGTGCGCGATTTTTCGAAAGAACAAACCGTCCCTTGCCATGGCGTAATAGACCCGCGGAGAGAGCATCAACAGCGCGGCCATACTACCCAGAACACAAAGCGCAACGATGGCGGCCATAATATCTCCGCCCGCGGGGCCAAACAGGCGCTGGCCGGCCTGCGCCATAAACGTTTCGTCCGAAGTGATGCCGGAAATTGGGACGAGATAGACAAAGGCTGCGGTGACGAGAATGTAGACGGAAGTCACGATCACGACCCCCAGCGTCAAGGCGCGGGGCATGGTCCGTTCAGGGCTGCGGACTTCGCCGGAGATCTTAGCGGCCTCCCACCAGCCGCCGAAGGAATAGAACGCGGCCATGGAACTTCCTGCCAGGGCCGGGAACAACGGCGACGAACCCGCTTGCTGGACGATGAAAGGGCTGAAACGCGACCAATCGCCCAGCCCAAAAGCGACGGCCCAGGCGGGAAGCGACACGAGCGCGCCCACTTTCAGCCAGGTGAGACCTTGCAGCGAGCGAGCTCCCCATCGAGCTTCGCGAATGTTGATGCCCGCCAAGGCAAGGATGGAGGCCACGGCAAGGGTCTTTTGTTGCAGAGGGCTGAGATGCACCACTGAGGCAAAGTAGGCCGCCATTCCCACGGCCAGCGAGGCGGTGACGCCGGGGTCGAGCACCAGCAACTGCATCCAACCGTACAGGAAGGCCAGCCGCGGCCCATACGCTTCACGCAGGTAAACGTACGCGCCGCCCGCTTCCGGGAAGCGCGCCGCCAGCGCACCGAAGCAAAGCGCGCCCGCGACGGCCATCAAGCCCATCACCACCCAGACCACCAGGAGCCAGAACGGCGAGCCCAACTGCCTGGCCATCCCGGCGGGAGTCAGGAAAATGCCGACCCCGATGGCCTCGCCGGCCACGGCCGCCGTCGCCGCGCCCAGCCCGAGCCGGCGCCGGAGATTTTCGGGAGGAGGTGTGTTCTCAATCAGAACGATTGGCCTTTGCGCTCGCCCATGAAAGCGCCGCTCACGGGCTCGACTTGCTCACTTCTCTTCCTCGTGCGCATACCCTTCTGTCGCCAGGCGGTGACCCGACATCCGGTAACCGAAGGCGGGCATGTCCTGGACGCCGGTCGCATCAATCCAGCGGTTGTAGAAGTTAAAAATGGCGCAGACGGAGATGGCGTCGTAGAGCGCCTCATCGGACCAGCCCGCCTGGCGCGCTTCCTCGACGTCGCCGCGAGTGATCTGGTTCGAGGTGCGATTGACTTTGGTAACGAACTTAAAAAGCGCCTTCTCGGCTTCCGAAATGGGCGCCGTCGTGTAGTCCTCGAGAACGGCGCGGACCTTCTCCGCATCGCCCAGCAATTCCGCCGCGACCGCGGCGTGCGAGCCGATTCAAAACGGGCACTGATTGCGGCGCGACGTGAAGGCGGCAATCAGCTCGCGCTGGCCGGGCGAAAGCGGCGACGGCCCGCGCATCAGCTCCTGCGTGAAGCGCGAAAGGTGCTCCGTCATGCGCGGCTTGTAAGCAAACAGGTAGAGGATTTGCGGCACCGGAATGCCCTGCCCTTCCATGGCCGCAAACTGCGCGCCCGCCGGGCCGGCTTTGGCGGTTTTCTCGACTTCATCCAGATAAATCGGTTCCATGGTCCCTCCCTGCGATGCCGCCGGGCCCCGGTCCGGAAAAGCGCCCGAGCCCCGTGCGGGGCCCCTCGAGGCGGCGGTCCGTTGCTAGAACATGAACTTCAGCGCGAACTGGATGAGGCGCGGCGATAGCGCCTGCTGAATCTGCCCGAACGTGGTGGAGCTGATGTCGCTGTTGGGCAGGCGGAAATTGGCGCGGTTGAACAGGTTGAAGAATTCGGCGCGAAACTGCAAGGTCTTGGATTCGGTGATGCGGATGCGCTTGAACGCCGAAAAGTCGAACTGCGCGAGGCCCGGCCCCTCCACCACGTTTCGCCCCTCGGTCCCGTAAACTCCCGCGGGAGTCGTGGCCAGGTTCAGGCGTTGGAAGGCGCCGGTATTAAACCATTCCTGCACGGTCTTGGGGCCGTTGTTGGGGTTTGCCACCAGGTCGGGACGGAAAGCGGAAAAGCCCGTGATCTCCGGCGCGTCGTAGTTGAAGCTCTCGTCAACGACGGTGAACGGCGTGCCGCTCATCAGCGTGGTGATGCCGTTGATTTGCCAGCTGCCCAGCACGCTCTGATACCAGTTTTGGGGCTTCTGCCAGAACGGCAGCTGCCACTCGTAGCTCACCACCAGCCGATGGCGCGCGTCGAACATCGACCGCCCGCGCTCGGCCGCGAGGTTGAAAGGATTCTGCGCCAGGTCGTTCGCGCCCGCCACCGGCTGCGACGCTGAGCCCGTGATATTGAAAGACGAAACGTCGTCGATGGATTTCGAGAAAGTGTAAGAAGCGAGCAGAGAGAATCCGCCGCTGAACCTCTTGCGAAGGCTGGTTTGGAGTCCGTGGTAGATCGAATTGGCCGAGCCCTGGATCAGCCCCACGGAGCTGTACGTGCAAGCGCCCGACGTATTCGGCTGGCAATAGACCCTCTGCGCGTCAATATTGTTCTGCTGATCGGCCCACGTCTGGCCCGGCTGGGGCAGAGAGGGGTTGCCTTCCACCAGGCGCGGCAGCTTGGTGCCTTTGGTCCCCACGTAAGCGATCTCCAAGAGCCAATTCTGGCCGAACGACCTCTGGAGGCTGAGGTTCCAGTCCTGCACGTAAGGCAGGCGCAGTTGGGGTGAGAGCGTCAGGAGCGTCATGGGCTCGGCAAACTGCGCGGAGAAGGGGTTACCGTTGGCGAAGGGGTTGGAAAAACTGCCGGGGAACATCAACTGTGCGGTGCGCAAATAGGGCGGAGCGCTGACGGGAGTCTGCAGCGGGCCGCCCTCGCCGTTGTAATACGGGTCGTAGAAGATGCCGTAGGCGGCGGTGAGCAGCCACTGGCCGCTGCCCGTCGGGTCCCACGCCAGGCCGATGCGCGGCGCGAAGGCCGTCTTCTCGACCGGGATCAGGCCGGCGCCCACTCCGGGATCACCCGGATAGACCAGGCCAACCGGCGCCGAGGAGATCACCCTCGATTGCACGCCGGGCTCAAAAAGGTTCTGGCGGTTGCGAATTTCCGTGTAGGGTTCGGTCAGGTTATAGCGGAGGCCCACGTTGAGCGTCAGGCGGGGGCTCAGCTTGGCGGTGTCCTGAGCGTAAAAGCTAAAGGCGTTGCCGCGCAGGCCGCGGGACAGGTCACCGCCTCCTCCGGGCTGGTCGCCGCCGCCCTGGAGAAACAGCAGCGGCTGGCCAATCTCAAAGCTCGCCAGGGCGTTGCTGATCGGAAACGGGATGAAAACGAAAAATCCGTTGGACGCGATGCCGTTGACCACGTTGATCTGGTCGCGGCGGTAGTCGGCGCCGAATTTGAACTCGTGACGGCCGTGAACCCAGGTGACCGCTTCGGATGCGGCGTAGGCATTCTCATAAGTGTCGCGCGGCCCGGTAATGGGGTCGCCGATGCTGGCGTAGCCGCCGCCGCCAAACTGGATGAAGGGCGGACCGGCAGCAATGGGGAGCGTGGAATTGTATTGGAAACCCAGGGAAGAGGGCGATGTGTTATTGAGGTGTTCGTCGAAAAGGAATTTGTTGCGCAGGAAGGATAGCCGCGTGATGCCCACCAGGGACGGTGAAAAAGTGTGGGTCCACTGCGCCACGAGATTCTGCGTGCGGTGGTTTTCGCCCACCGGGAATCCGGGAACGCCGGCGCCGGAGGGCGATAAGGGATCGAAGCGCGAGCCGTCCAGGAACATATAACGGAAGTTCAGGACGTCACGCGGCGAGAGGTAGTGGTCCACGCGGATGCCGAACTGGTTTTCGTCATCGCGCAAAATTTCGGCGCCGTTATAAAGGTCGAGAACCCCGAAGCGGTCTCGGGCGTTGGGCGTGGGATAAAGGTCGAGCACGTTTTGCGCCGTGGGGTCGATGAAAGGAAGCGTGGCGTTCGCGAAAGGCTGCGGCGGCATCGAGCACTGCGGAGGGTTGGGGCACAGGTTGAGAAGCGGTTCGACCTGACCCGAAGCGTCGTAAGTCTGGGAGAAATTGCCCTGGCGCTCGAGCAGCGAAGGCACGCGCACGGCGTTCAGGATCTCGCCCTGGCGGTTATGGAATCCTTCGTAGTAGCCGAAGAAAAAGGTCTTGTCTTTGCGGATGGGCCCGCCCAACGTTCCGCCGAACTGGTTCTGGCGGTACTCGGATTTCGGCAAGCCGCTGGCGTTTTCAAAATAATTGGCGGCGTCCAGTTTGTCGTTGCGCAGGAATTCCCAGAGGTCGCCATGCAGGGTGTTGGAGCCCGAGCGCGTCACGATGTTGGTGGTGGAGCCGGCCGCGCCGCCGAACTCGGCGTCGGCGGTTGAGGTGAGAATCTTGAATTCCGCGATGGCGTCGAGCGGCGGCTTGAGCACGAATCCGCCGTCCACGGCGTTAAAGTTGGAGGCGCCGTCAATCAGGAAAGTGTTGGACTCGGGACGCTGGCCGTTCACCGAATAGGCCTGTCCCGCGCGCAGCGAGCCGCCCGCCTGCGCCAGGCCGGGAGTGATGGGCACCACTCCGGGCTGCAGCAAACCCAATTGCGAAAAGTTGCGTCCGTTCAGCGGCAGGTCCAGGATTTCCTGCTCGCCCACGGTCTTCCCCAAAGTCGTGTCGGAAGTCTCGATGAGATCGGCGTTGGATTCCACCCGCACGGTCTCGGTGGCCAGGCCGATGGAGAGATGAACGGGAATGGTTGCGGCTTCGTTCACGCTGAGAGTGATGCCGCCCTGCGCGAATTTTCGAAAGCCGCGGGCGGAAACTTCCAGGCGGTAGTGGCCCACCGGCAGCAAAACCAGCAGGTAAGAGCCGTGGCGGTTGGAAACGGCTGTCCGCACCATGCCCGTTTCCGTTTGCACCGCCGTGACCTTAGCCTTCGGCACTCCCGCGCCGCTGGGATCGAAAACCCGGCCGCGGATACTGCCCGTCACCTCCTGCGCCGCCAATGGCGCGGGAGCGAACGCCATCAACAGAAGCAAAGTGACGGAGGCAACCGCTTTTACCGCGAGCTTCAGCATTTTTCATCCTTCCTGGTTGAGTTTTCGCAGACCGGTTGGTGCGCCCGACGCCAGGCGAAATGCAAAGAGATGGAGTTAAGTGTGCCGCCCTGATGGTCCAAGCCGGTTACCGGCCGGCCTGAGCAAGGACCTTGCGGAGCGCTTGGGCCATTTCCCCGGGATGGAAACCGAAGGGGCCCGCGGCGCTCTTGTAAGCCACGCGGCCGTCGCGTGCAATCACGTATAGCCGGTCCGGCCAACCCGTGTAGGCGCGCTCGGTCGTGTCCTGCATGTCGTCCACGAGAGCGGGAACCTTGATGCCCAGCTTGACCACGCAGACGCGCGCGTCCTCGTCGCGCTCGGCGAAGGTTTTGGCGCTGGCCATCAGAATGCCTTCCTTGAGGTTGCTCGGCATCTGCCAGCCGTCCGTGGGGTGCGCTTCCTCGATATACACCACATAGAACGCCGCGCGATCCTTGTACTGCTCGTAGAGTTTGTTGAGCGCGGGAACCTCCCGGCGAAATGGCGGTCAAGTGTGGCTCCCGAAAATCAATACGACCGGTTCCTCTCCCCGAAAGGACGATAACCGTACCCGCGCCTTGCCGTCCGCGGTCTTCAGGTCAAAGTCCGGCGCCATGTCACCGGGCTTCAGATGGCCGCGGCGCGCGTGAAGCCACATGGGCTGGAAGGGAAAAAGGAAGTAGCTGATCGCGGAGAGCTTGGACATAATGCGGCCAAACACGGGCGGCGGCTGCAACATCGCCCAGAAAAGTCCGCCCAGTAGCACCAGGTAAACGGCGACGGCCGGAATCGCGTATTTGAGAAAAGTCCGCATCAGCAAATGCACGTGAGCCCTGGTATGGCGCCGTGCCGAGAATGCTCAGGTCAACTGAGCACCTTCGTCCGCACGGTGCTCCTGCCCGGATAGACGAAGCTCGGTTAACTGTTTAATGTGCCGAATGCCCGACGAAAATACGCCCCAAAAAGCCTGTCCAGTTTCGCGGAAGCTTCTCGGCCGGTCAATGATGGGAATGCACTAATTGAAGAAGAAAAAACATCTACACAATAGATTGTTACTCGTCTTTCGCGAAAAAACCGCTCGCGATCGGATTGCCCCGACGATGTTGGTACGGGATGGGCGGGCTCGCGGGGCCGGGCAGTGGAAGCTCTCGATTCTGTTCCCGCCCTTCTCGCGTAAACCGGCGCGGCCTTTCGGGGGGTTGGCGTGGGGCCGCCGGAGTCATCCTGAGGTGGGAATTGCCGTTACCACGAAAGTTGAATCACGAATCGTTCTTTGGGGCGCTTGGTTCCTTCAGCCGCCGATAGTAGGAAGAACTGGTATAGAGGGCCGCCACGGGATTGTGTCCGAGGACGCGGTCCTTGGCGACCAGCACGGTGACGGGCGCCTGGGAGTACTTGAAGAACAGGCTGTCGTGGCCGACGCACAACCCGACCAGCACATTCAACTGCGTGCCCGCGCCAGCCAACAACTCAGCCTGGGCCACCGGGTTGCACAGGGCCTCGAATTCTCCCGGATGCACCTTCTCTTCATCCTTCAATCCAACCTTCTCCTTGTCAACGGAACCCACCTTGCAGCAGATGGCCTGCACCTCAAAACCGTTGCGCAGAAAGATCTCGCGCGCGGCTTTGGCTTCCTCCATGAGCCCCACGCAATGGGCGATCCCCAGCCGCGAGGCTCCGATGCGCCGGGCAAAGTCCATGATCTCCTCGACGCGCGTGCGGCGGCAATAACCCGCCGATTCGGTGCGCGCGGATTCGCACGCCCACTTGCGAAGCTCGTCGTCCTCGACATAGGTTCGCTCAATCGCCGACAGTTGCTCGGCGCCCTCCGGCATGGGGCAGAACTGCGGCGGCTTTTTCTCCTCGGGTTCATACCGGCAGGCTTTGACGCCGCAGAGCGGACAACTCAGTTGGGATTGGGCTTTGGACATGGCAACCTCCTTCGACGCGCGCATAGTCCCCGCGCTCGCCAGCCTACGCGGCTGCCGCGGCCGCTGTCAATCGGCCAGGGAGGAGCGGGACGCCTATAGACGATTGCGTCCGCTCCGCGCCGGTTGTAACCTCTGCGGACAGGAGGAAAGCATGCGCGTCAAACCCATCGGCATCATCCACACTCCTCATCGTCAATCGCTGGGTACTCCCATCCAACCGCGCGCCGCTGAGGGAGTGAAAGGTTGGGTCGAGATTTTCGAGGAGTTTCTCCCCGGGCTTCAAGACCTGAAGGGTTTCGAAAGGATTTGGCTCGTTTACTGGTTCGATCGCGCCCCTTCGAGAAGTCTGCGCTTGCTGGTCACGCCTTATCTGGATAAGACGCCGCGCGGGCTCTTTTCCACGCGCGCACCCGCCCGCCCCAATCGCATCGGCATGTCGCCCGTCCGCTTGCTGAGCGTGCGGGGGAATCGCCTTGCCGTGCAGGATGTGGACATTTTGGATGGGACCCCCCTGCTGGACATCAAGCCTTACGTTCCGCAATTCGACTGCTATCCGCACTCCCAGAGCGGCTGGGTAGGCGCCGCGAATCCCCGCAAAGTATTGGCGGATAACCGCTTCGCGCGGCCTGCGCGACGCGGGCTCCGGCCTCGGTGAGGCGCGGCGGCGCGCCGCACAGAGCGTCAGGCTCCCACGCCTCCCCTCCGAAAAGTCTTGACAAGTAATGAGCATATGCTCACAATAAAACCTGGAGAGGCCGATCATGCCGCGACCATTCTGTTGCCGCCGAATCCAGGGCGGACCCCCCAGCCGCTTCTTCAAGCCGCAAGGCGTTCCGCTCATTCGCCTCGAGGGAGTCACCATGACCCTCGACGAGTACGAAGCAGTGCGGCTGGCCGACTTGCAGGGTCTCTACCAGGAAGACGCCGCCCGGCGCATGGGAGTCTCCCGCCAGACCTTCGGCAGGATCGTTGAGTCGGCGCACCGCAAGATTGCCGACGCCCTGGTCAATGCCAAGGCGCTGGAGATCAAGGGTGGGACGGTTGAAATGGCCGAGCAACGCAGGTTCCAGTGCAGTGATTGCACGCACGGTTGGGAAATCCCGTTTGGAACGGGAAGGCCCGCCGCGTGTCCGCAGTGTCAGGGCCGCAATATTCACCGCGCCCCGGAAGGGCGCGGACAGGGTTGGAGCGGTGGCGGAGGAGGCGCAGCGATGGGAAAAGGCATGCGCCGCCGGCGCTGCCGCCGCAACGGCGGCTCGCAAGCAACCCAAGGAGCAAGACAATGAAGATTGCCGTAGCATCATCCGATGGCACCCATATCTCGCAGCATTTCGGCCAGAGCTCCTGCTTCCTGGTCTATGACGTGGAGGAGGGCAAGATTGCCGGAAAGGAAGTGCGCAGCAACACCTTTACCGCGCACGCCCGCGGAGAGTGTTCGGGGGGCGAGGAGCACGAGCATGGCGGGCACGATCACTCGACGCTGGTGGAAGCGCTCCATGACTGCCAGGCGGTTCTCTGTCGGGGGATGGGGCGCCGGGCCGAGGAAGCGCTGAGTCGCGGGGCGATTCGGCCCTTCGTATTCGCCGGGGAATGCTCGCCGGAGCAGGCCGTGACTCTGTTCCTGGAAGGAAAACTGGCGCCCGCGCCCTCGGGATGCTGCGGGCACCACTCCTGAAATGTGCGGCCGACACCCGCAAGGCGAAAGCACTGGAGAGGTGAGGCTCGCCTCGCGGGCATCCGGCAGGCCGGCCGCTTCCCTTTTCCCGCCACAAGTCAAAGCGTGACGACGCACTTGGAGGCGCCCAGGATTTGCTTCACCTCCGCGTCGTCCACGTCCATGACGTAGGGAATGCCGCTGATCGCCGCCGCTTCATGGGTGAGGGCCGCCAGGTCTTCGCGGCCGATCAGGCCCACGCTGAACTTGCGGCATCCTGCCATGAGCTGGCGCAGCCCCTGGGCCAGGCGTTCGAAGTAGGTATAGAGTCCCAGGGCGCCGGGCGGAAGGGTCTCGAAAGTCTCCGCGCCCAGTTCCCGGCGCAGGTCCGTCGAAGTCACAAAGATCTCGTCGCGGGTCCGCCCGAAGCGCTCGATGTAGACCGGCAGTTGCCCTTCTTCGATGGCGCGGCCGATGGTCTTGCCCACCATGGCTGCGGCGATGGGCGAGCGGGCCATGCCCACCAGCTTGACGAAAGGCGCGCCGAGCGCCAGGCCCTTGAAGATCTGGTCTTCAAAGGTGAACCCGCCCGCCACCGCCAGCGCCGGAACGTACTGCCCCTGCGCGGCGAGCTGCTTGGCGTAGTTGTAGAGGAGCGAGTGGATTTCCACGGGCGGCACGCCCCACTCGTTCATCATCCGCCAGGGGCTCATGCCCGTGCCGCCGCCCGCCCCGTCCACGGTGAGCAGGTCGAGCTTGTAGCGCGAGGCGAACGAAAGGGCGCGCGCCAAGTCGGCGGGCCGGTAGGCGCCGGTCTTGAGGAAGATGTATCGGGCTCCGGCGCCGCGCAGCTCTTCGACGCGCTTCGCGAAGGATTCCTCGGTGACCATGCCCACGCGCGAGTGGCGCTCGAATTCCTTGAAGGCGCCGTGCTCGAAGGCGCGGATAATCGCCGGGTCGGTGGGATCGGGCAGCACAATGTAGCCGCGCTCGTGGAGCATCTGCGCTTTGCGTAACGAGCTGATCTTCACTTCCCCGCCGATGCACTTGGCGCCCTGACCCCACTTCAGTTCTACGCACTCGACGCCCAGCTACTCGATGGCGTACTCCTGCACGCCCAGGCGCGTGTCTTCGATGTTGGCCTGCACGACGATGGCGCCGTAGCCGTCGCGCTGGCAGCTCTGGTAGAGCTGCACACGGCGCTTCAGGTCGGCGGTGTCGAGCACCCGCCCGTCCTTGATGACCGACTCGGGGTCCATGCCCGCGACGTTCTCGCCGATGGTCAACCCCGTGCCCGCCAGCGCCGAGCCGATGGCCAGCCCTTCCCAGTTGTTCTTGGCGATGTTGGTGGAGCCCAGCCCGGGAATGATCCAGGGAAGGCGGAACTTCAGCCCCCCGTCGTGGCCGAAGCGGACCTCCAGGTTGACGGCGGGAAAGATGGCGCTGTCGCTGTCGGCCTCGATGCCGTGCGCTCCGGCGGCGGTGCCCATGATGTTGAAGTGGGAATAATCCACCGGGTAGGCCTTTTCGGCCGCCGTGGTGATCACCCCGAAGGGCTGGGGGTAAATCACCTCGTGGCCGCGGTAGGCCGACTTGCCGATTTCACACATGCCGATGCAGCCGTCCACGCAGGTGACGCACATGCCGGAGGCGGGAACGATCGACCCCTCCGTCCGGTTCTTGGTGAGCGTGGCGGCCGAGGAATTGACTCTTGAGAACGACATGGCAGTGCCTCCCTTGAACGACGCTTCGAACTTTTACCGCCCGCCGAGGCTGGGCGATTTACTCCTTCCGGATCTCACACGCGACGCAGGGCTCCATAAAGCACATCAGGTCGTCGAACTGCGCCTTCTCCAGGCACGGCGGGCTGAGGTTGGCACACGCGCCGCAGATGGCCTTCTCCGGTTCGTTGTAGGTGCAGCGGAGCTGGCAGGCCGGACAAACGTACATGCACCCGCCGCACAGCCGGCAGGCTGCCGAAGGCACGTCGAAGGGCGTGCCGATGCTTCGCCGCTCGCCGCGCCCGCGAAATCCGATGGCGTGCGCCTGCATCTGCTCCGCGCACATGCGCACGCACCGCCCGCAGAGGATGCAGTCCTCGTGCTCCTGCCGGAAGCGCTGCCGGCGAACTTCGTAGGCGGAGGCGAGATCCTGGATGACCTTCGACTGCGGGCAGCAAGCGAGCAGCAGTTCCAGAATCATCCTGCGCGCCCGCACGACGCGCGCCGAGCCGGTGCGCACCACCAGTCCCTCGCTGGCCGGGTAGGTGCACGAGGTGACCAGTTTCGCCCGCTCGCCCTCGCCCACCTCGACTACGCAAAGGCGGCAGGCGCCGTAAGGCGTCAGCCCTTCCATGTGGCAGAGAGTGGGAATGGGGAACCCGAAGAAGCGCGCCGCATCGAGCAGCGTGGCCCCTTCCTCGACTTGCACGTGCAGCCCGTTGAGGGTCAGGGTCATCATGGGTGCGCCTCCGCGCCCGCGGCGCCGGGCGGCACGGCGATGATGGCGTCGCCGGCGATGGCGTCGAACTTGCAAACCTCAAAACAGGCCCGACACTTGATGCATTTGGACTGGTCCAGGTTGTGGACTTCCTTGCGCGGGCCGGTGATGGCGCCGGTCGGGCACACTCGCACGCACAGCTGGCAGCCCGTACACTTTTCGGCGATGACCCGATAGGTGAACAGGTCGCGGCAAACCGTGGCGGGACAGAATTTGCGCTCGATATGGGTCAGATACTCGTCGCGGAAATAACGCAGGGTGGTGAGCACGGGGTTGGCGGCGGTCTGCCCCAGCCCGCACATCGACGTGTCGCGCACCACCAGCGCCAGTTCCTCCAGCAGGTCGAGTTGCTCGACCGTACCGCGGCCGGAAGTGATGTCGTCCAGAATCTCGTACATGCGCTGCGTGCCCTTGCGGCAGGTAAAGCACTTGCCGCACGACTCGTCCTTGAGGAATTTCATGAAGTACTTGGCGACGTCCACCATGCAGGTGTTCTCGTCCATCACGATCATGCCGCCCGACCCCATGATGGAGCCCGCCGCGCTGAGGCTTTCGTAGTCGACGGGAAGGTCGAACAAGGAAGCGGGCAGGCAACCGCCGCTCGGTCCGCCCGTCTGCACGGCCTTGATCTCCGCGCGACCCGAGGGGCCGCCGCCCACGCCGTGGACGATCTCGCCGATGGTGGTGCCCATGGGCACTTCCACCAGCCCGGTGTTGCGGACCTTGCCCACCAGGCTGAAGATCTTCGTCCCCGTGTTGTGCGCTGAGCCCACCTGCGCAAACTCCGCCGCACCCTGGTTGATCAGAGCCGGGATGTTGGCCCAGGTCTCGACGTTATTGATGACGGTGGGCTTGCCTTCGATGCCGCACTCGGCGGGATATGGCGGGCGTTGGCGGGGTTCGCCGCGCTCCCCTTCCACCGAGCGTATGAGCGCCGTCTCCTCGCCGCATACGAACGCGCCGGCGCCCTTGACGATTTGAATGTCGAACGAGAATCCCGTGCCCAGAATGTTGGCGCCCAGCAGCCCCAGCGCACGCGCCTGCTGCAGCGCGATCACCAGGTGCTTGATGGCCAGCGGGTACTCGGTGCGCACGTAGATGATGCCCGCGCTGGCGCCCGTGCCGTAAGCTCCGATCAGCATGCCTTCGATGATGCTCTGGGGGTTCCCTTCCAACACGCTGCGGTCCATGTAGGCGCCCGGGTCGCCCTCGTCGGCGTTGCAGACCAGAAACTTGCCGCGGCCGTCGCGCGCCTGGGCGAGCAGTTCCCACTTGCGCCCGGTGGGGAATCCCGCCCCGCCGCGCCCGCGCAGCCCGGAAGCCTTGGCTTCCTCCACCACCCAGCGCGGCTCGGCGCGCTCCAGAACCTTGACCAGCGCCCCGTACCCGCCGTTTTCCAGGTAGTCGTAGACGCGGATGGGGTCTACCTTCTCGTTGCGCGCCAGGATGGTGCGCCGCTGGTTGCGGAAAAAAGGAATATCGCTCTGCTTCTCGACCCGTCTGCGGGAATGGGGATCGCGCCAGAGGAGGTGTTCGATGACCCTTCCCTCGCTCACTGCCTCCACCACCTGGATCATCTGCTTGATTCCCAGCCGCGGGTAGAAGGTGCCGTGCGGCTCGATGAGCACGCTGGGCTCCGCCTGGCAGAAGCCGTGACAGCCGGTGATGCGCAGCCGTAGCTTGTCCGCCAGCCCGCGCACCAGAATCTCGCGTTTGGTGATGCGGATCAGGTCGTTGGCGCCGCTCGCCTGCCCGCAGGTTCCCGCCGGGATCACCACCACCACCGGAACCTGGGGACCCCGGTCGGCGATCACGCGCTCTTGCAGCGCTTTGAACTGCGCAATGGAACCCAACCTCTCCATGGCCGCTCCCTCCGGCCTCCGCCGGCCGGTATCGCAACCCACCGCTTCACTGCATGCCCCCGCTCAAATCCAGCAAGTGGCCGCGGCAGCCGCGCCGCGAACAAATCTGCACGATGCCGCCCCCGCGCACGATCATGGGCACCATGGGAGCGTTGCACTCCAGGCAGTTCGAACCTCCCGTCAGGTGCGCGTGGCAGTGGGGGCAGAAGAAATCCACCAGCGCGTCGGCGGGGATGTCGCGCTCCGATTGCAGGTTGTAACTCCCATAGAGGCACGACAAGCGCAGGCGGAAGTGCTGCCCGCCCAGGGCCGCGGTGACGCCAATGGAAGGCTGCCCGTCCACCGGATGGTCCGCGTCCATCAGGGTGTGGTTGCAGCGCGGACAGCTGACCTCGACGGGAAAAATCCGCTGGTCGGTGGTCACGTCGACCTTGTCCAGTCCTTCCCGGGTCTTGGCCAGGATCTCCTGCACTTTGACCGGGCTCACGTTCGAGAAGTAATGCCCGTCGGCCACCACGATGGGTCCCAGGGCGCAAGCGCCCAGGCAGTTCACCGTCTCCAGGGTGAACTCGCGGTCGGCCGTGGTGTCGCCGGGCTCGACGCCCAGCGCCCGCTCAAACTCTTCCGCGATCACCGCCCCGCCGCGCACGTGGCAAGCCGTGCCCAGACACACCGAGCAGAGATGCCGGCCGCGCGGCTGGAGGCTGAAGGAACGGAAGAAGGTTGCCACGCCGTAAACGTCGGTGAGGGAGCGGCCCGTCTCTTCGGCCACCACCCCCAGCGCCTCCGGCGGCAGATAGCCGTAGTGGGCCTGAATCTCCTGGAGGATGGCGATCAGCCCCCCGGGCTTGCCGGCGTGCCCGGCCACAATGCGCGATACGTCGTCGGAACTCATGGTGCCCCCGCTCCGGCTCCACGACTCGGCCAGACTAGCGATACTCTTCGCAGCGCCAGACGCCGCCTTCGGGCTTGGGATAGATGCACACGTCCCGGTCCTGACAACTGGCGCACAGACCCTGGAACTTCGAGTCAACTTTGCGCGCGGAGGACTTTTTCCAGAGCTTCTCGAGTTCCACCTGGTCCCGGCCGACGGGCGGCCGCGGAGCGGGCGGCGCGGGCTCGAATTGGCCGCAGTTCAGGACGACCTGATCTCGGCTCTTGGGGTAAATGCAACCCGCCTCGTGCCGGCAGGCCGAGCACAAACCGCGAGTTGTGGTTACCGTCTCGATTGCTATCGCCATGGCTCATCTCCTCATGGGTGGCAAGGGACATCTATCGGCACCCACGGGAAGGTAAGGCAAGCCGGCGGCCAACCTCAACGGAATACCCTGTTTCGAGCTAACTCTATTTATTGCATGATGTTATAAGCTTGAAGACGGGCCACTGAAGGGGATGACATGTCTTACCGGTCCGGGGAGTTTTGTACCGCTGGGGAGAAATTCCCCGGGCCCAGGACACTCAAGAATCCGCGCCTTGCGAGGATTTCAACTTCTCGCGCAGGGTCTTGCGGTCGATGCCCAGGATGGAGGCGGCGCGCGTGCGGTTGCCGTTCACGCTGGCCAGCACGTTGCGGATGTACTCGGTCTCCACCTCCGCAAGCGTGCGGTCGTAGGAGGCGTTTTGCAGTCCCGAAAAGCGCATCAGCGAAGGCAGGTCGGGAACCTCGATGGTGGCGGCTTCGTTCATCACCACCAGGCGCTGCACCACATTCTCGAGCTCGCGAACGTTGCCGGGCCAATGATAATTGCGCAGCACCTGGAGAGCCTGGGGAGAAAATTCCGGAACCGGCCGGGCCATCTCGCGGGCATACTTTTGCGCAAAATGGCGGATCAGAATCAGCACGTCGTTGCCGCGGCTGCGCAGGGGAGGCACGTCGATGGTCAGCACGTTGAGGCGGAAGTAGAGGTCCTCCCGAAAAACCCCCTTCTTCACCAGCCCCAGCAGGTCTTTGTTGGTGGCGGCCAGAATGCGGATGTCCACCCGCCGGCCGCGCGAGGAGCCCACCATGCAGACTTCCTTCTCCTGCAGCACACGCAGCAGCTTGACTTGCGTGGAGAGGGTGGTGGAGCTGATCTCGTCGAGAAAGATCGTGCCCCCCTCGGCGGTTTGCAGGAATCCGGCGCGGGTTTCGGAAGCGCCGGTAAACGAGCCCTTGAGGTGTCCAAAGAGCTCGCTTTCCAGGAGGGTTTCAGGAATAGCAGCGCAACTGACGGGCACAAAGGGGGCGGAGGCGCGGGGGCTGCTGTAATGAATGGCCCGCGCGACCAGCTCCTTGCCGGTGCCGCTTTCTCCTGTGATGAGCACGGTGGCGGGGGTCACGGCCACCTTGCCGATGGCGGCGAAGACCTCCTGCATGGCCGGCGATTCGCCCACCAGCCCGAAGGGCGAGGCGGGCGCGCGCTCCGCGGCCGCCTGGGCGGCGCGGCGGTGGCGGAGCTTTTCGCGCGCCCGCGCGACCGCCGCGAACAGCTCGAGGTCGGTAAAGGGCTTGGCCAGATACTCCTCGGCCCCCGTCTTGACCGCGTCGACGGCGCCCCCGATGGAAGGGTAACCGGTGATCATCATCACTTCCGTGTTCTTCAGGTTCTCCCGCACGTGCCGCACCAGGTCGAGTCCGCTGGCCTTGGGCATCATCAGGTCGGTGATGACCAGGTCCACGGGGTTCTCATTCAGCAGGCGCACGGCGGGCTCAACGCCGGAGGCGGTGAAGACCTGGTAGCCCTTCGATTGCAGGTTGCGCTGCAAAACCTCCAGCGTATCCGCCGAGTCGTCCACAACCAGAATCCGTTCTTGCCGCGCCGTAGAAGCCATCTCAGCCGCCCTGCTCCGTTTTCGGGGAATGATGGAGGGGCAACTGGACCTCGAAGCGCGAGCCCCGCCCGGGTTCGCTCCGGACGTGAATGACCCCTCCATGCGAGCTCACGATGCCGTGCACAACCGCCAGTCCCAGCCCCGTCCCCTGGTCAATGTCTTTGGTGGTGAAAAAGGGCATGAAGATTTTGCTCTTCACGTCCTCGCTCATGCCCGTGCCGGTGTCGGTCACCGTCAGGGAAACGAAGTCGGCGCCGCCGTGCGTTTCGATAGTCAGTTTTCCGCCTTGGGGCAGCGCCTGGAGCGCGTTGACAACCAGGTTGACCAGAACCTGGTGCAACTGCGAGGCGTCGGCGTCGAGGGCGGGCAGGTCCGGGTCCAGGATGCGCACCAGCTCGACGCCCGCTTTCGCGCACCGGGTGGCCAGGAAGTGCAACCCTTCCGCGACCACCTGATTCAGGTTCACCGAAGCCTTCTGCAAGGGCGCCTGGCGGGAAAAGACCAGTAGCTTGTGGATGATCTCGCGGGCGTGCAGGGAGGTGCGGACGATCTTCTCCAGGTCCCCGGCGGCGGTTGCGGGCATGCCGGGCTCTTTGTTGGCCAGTTGCGCGAAGCCCAGGATGTTGGCCAGGGGCTCGTTCAGCTCGTGGGCGACGCCCGCCGCCAGTTGGCCGATGGTGGCCAGGCGGTCGGCGTGACGGAGCTGGTCCTGAAGCTTCGCCTTGTAAAGCTCCGCCTCCCGGCGCTCCACCACCAACGACACTTCCCGGGCAATCGTATCGATGAGACTCTGCTCCTCTTTCAGAAACGCGCCCTCCGCGAATCCAGCCTGCTCGCGCGTGTAAAACACCTCGACGGCGCCGCGCCTCGCTTCGCCGACCAGGATCTCCGCCGCGTGGCGGTGCGGGCCGGGCTGGAAATCGCGCGAAGTATAGGCTTGACCGTCCAGCAGGATGCGCGCGGTGGCGATCTCGGGATACTGCCAGGCGGGAGGCAAGAGTTCCACCAGGGTTTGTAGGATTCCCTGCAAGTTGAGACCCGGCTTCTGCGCCACCTGGGCGATGCCGTATAAGCAGGTCAATTCCTTCACGCGCTCGCGCAGGGCCCACTGCCCGCGGCGGTTGGCGATGGCCAGTCCAAGCGTCTGAGCAAACGCCTCGTAGGCTGTGACCTGCGCACGGGTGAAGAAGTTCGGGCGCAGACTCATCAACTGCAACCGGCCCACCGTGTGGTCGTCCACGGTGAAGCGCATCACCGCCTGGGACGGATAAGCGGGCGCCGCGTCGCCGCCGCCTGCGCCCCGAGCGCAACGGGTCCGGCGCGCGCCCTGGCCGTGGCCCTGATCGAGAATGACAAAGCGAAACCCCCGGTGCGGGCGCCGGGAAGCTTCCCAGCGGTAGTGGAGTTGCGGGTCCTTGAGTTGCAGCCTCACCGCGTCACAACCCGAAAACTCCATGAGGATTACGGAAACCTTGCGCAGGAAGTCCACGCGCGGCAGGCCGCGGTTGGCATAACGCAGGACGCGGCGCGCCACATCCGACAGGCCGGGCATCTGCCCTCTGGCACGCGCCACGGGATTTCTAAACTTAGAGCGCGGACCCGCCACCTTACCACCTCGTCCGCCGCCTATTGTCAGCCGCACGGTGTGGCGAGTCAAGCGCCGCACCGGCGTTCGCCGTGGATTCGCAGGACCCAAGGGCGGGGGCGCCAGGCAGGTTGAGGTTGGCCCACCCCAGATTCGAGGGCCTTGACGAGCTATCCTCGGGAAGCGTACACTGCGCCCAGGTTCGCAAATCGTCCAGCCGGCAAGGCCGAGCGTCGAGTGTGCAGAGGCTGGCAATGACTTACAGTCCCACTCGAGGAAGCGTACACTCCCGAAAAGGTGTCAACCGAGTCCGACGCGACGACTCATTCCATGGCACACTGCTGCGGGACGGAGCGCTGGGGTCATTGAGGCTGACCGAAGTAAGCTATCCGGCGGGACTGGATATCCCGACGCACACCCACGAGCGGGCTTACTTGGGAATCACCTTGCGGGGCACAGGCGTGCAGTGGTGCGGAAACCAGACGCGCGTCTCGCAAGCTTGGACAGTCACCTACCATCCCCCCCACGAGATTCACCGCGACCATTTCGAGTCCTCGGGCGTTCTGGGCCTGAACGTGGAATTCCTGCCCGGATTCCTGGAGCGGCTTGCTCTCCCTCCGCCCTTGCTGACGCGGGGGATCCATTCCCCCGACGGGGACACGGCATGGCTTGCCGCCAGACTCTACCGCGAATTCCTGCAGGCGGATGAGCCGGCGGTGGCGAGTGTGGAAGGCATCACCCTGGAGCTGCTCGCGCAGCTCTGGCGAAGCCAACCCGCCGCCTTCTCCGGCAAGCCACCGCTCTGGATGGGAAGGATCAAGGAGATCCTTCACACGCGTTTTTCGGAGCACTGGACGCTGTTCGACCTCGCCGCATGCGCCGAAGTCCACCCCGTACACTTGGCGCGCACTTTCCGCAAGTTCCAAAGATGCACGGTGGGCGATTACATCCGGCGCCTGCGCGTCGAGCACGCCTGCCGGGTAATTTCCGAGCGTCGGCGCCCCTTGGCGGACGTGGCTCTGGCTTCCGGATTTTGCGACCAGAGCCAGTTCTCGAAAACCTTCCGTAATCTCACCGGCATGACCCCCTGCCAATACCGGGAAGCTTGTCGACGGGTTAATTCCAGACCAAGGAGCTAACCAGACACAAGACATGCCCTTGAAACCTCAGTTATATGAGGCGGCGAAGCACCACCTCGTATCACTGGGGCAAGGCCACAGCCACACACGCCGAGCCCGTTAAGCGTGCAAGCGAGCGGGCCGGATAGCCAGAGTCTAGCCAAAAAGATCATCTGGAAGGTGATCGCACCAGCCGATGCTGGACATCTACCGGAGGTGCATCATGAGCATGGGTAGCATCCGTTCATTTCTCGCTACCATCATAGTTTCTTTGGTAGTGAGTATATCTGCCTGGGGCCAGGCAACAACTTCGTTGAACGGTAATATCACCGACCCTTCAGGCGCGTCCATTCCACAAGCCAAGATAACCCTCACCAACCAAGCCACCAGCCTTTCACGTCAGACGACGAGCCGGGCCAGCGGCGAATATGACTTCGCGTCCGTTCTGCCGGGCACTTACACGGTGACGGTAGAGGCGCAGGGTTTCAGAACTTATGTCCAGAAAGGGATCATCCTGCAAGTGAATCTGCCCGCCACGGTGAACGTCAGGCTGCAGGTAGGGGCGGTTTCATCCACCGTGGAGGTGACCGGCCGGGCGCCGGCACTGAATACCACCGACGCCAGCATGGGAAAGACCATGGGTGGAAGCGCCATCCGGGACCTGCCGCTGGAAGCGGAAAACATGCCCCTGCTGCTCACCTTCCAGGGGGGCGTCGTCTACAACGGCCAGAAGATGTTGGAAGACAGCTATGATACGCGCGCCGGCTCGGTGAACGGCGAGCGCAGCGACCAGAACAACATCACCCTGGACGGCGTGAGCATCAACGACGAATTCAACGGCTATGCGTTCAACGGCGTCTTGCCGACTACGCAGTTTTCGGTGGAGGAATTCCGAGTCACCACCTCCAACTACGGGGCCACCGAAGGGCGCTCGGCGGGCGCGCAAATCGCCATGGTGACCAAAGGCGGCACCAACAATCTTCACGGTTCGCTTTACGAGTTCAACCGCAGCAGCCTCGGCGAGGCTAACGACTATTTCCTGAAAATTGCGCAACTGTCGAGCGGCCAACCCAACAAGCCGGAGCACCTGGTCAGGAACGTGTTTGGCGGAACCCTGGGCGGCCCGATCATCAAAAACCGGCTGTTCTTCTTCTTCAATTACGAAGGCCACCGGCAAACCCAAGCGGTCAGCGAAGTGCGGACCATCCCCAGCACCACGCTACGGGACGGGATCATCCAGTACCAATGCGATGACGCGTCCCAGTGTCCGGGCGGCCCCGTCAATGGCGCGAGCGGCAAGAGCTACACCATCCAGCCCGGCTACTACGCCCTGGGTCCCACCGATCTCCAGCAGATGGATCCCCTGGGCG
>JBJKQV010000422.1:0-5767 GCA_046704985.1 Terriglobia bacterium | reverse complement strand
TTACTCCCGAACCCCCACCCAGCGGTTTGGAAACTTCGCGCGTCGCATCCGTGCCGGTCGCCGAGCGATAGCGCTCCGTGAAGGTGTCTGAGTCCGAGGTGATCTTGCTGACGACCCCGTCGTAGAGGGCGTCGTTGACCCGCAGAAAATACGCCAGATTCGACGGGTTGGCGACGACCGCAATCATCGAGTTGTTGCTGACCTGGTGCACGATCCCTTCCAGTCTTAATTCGCTGATCATCAGCCCGCGCTTGCCGGCGGGCAGGGGGCCGGAGATTCCCGCCGCGGCGGCGGGGCCGGCGCCTTTCTTGGGAGGCGGAGGAAGATAGAAGGGGTCACGCCGTCCGGATTCCTCTGCTCCCGTACGAGACGCTTCGCGCTGCTCGGATTTGTGGGTTTGGGGCTGGCCCTGGGTCGCCTGCGCCGCCCCGCGGCGCGCCACTCCCAGAGCTGCCTGGGGCAGACCCTGCGCACCACCGGCGTAGCCCGGAACCGTCAGACCCAGCCCGCAAAAAGACCAGGTGCCGATGGCCACGGCCAGCGCCAGCACGCGGGTTCCCCCTCGGATTCGCCTTACGCTTTGCAGACGTTTCTTGAGCATGGCTCCGATCTCCACCCTCTTACCTTCGCCCCGGCTTCGGCGGTGCGGCCGGCGTGGTCACGCTGCGATTGTAATAGGTCACCACCACGCAATCGGCTCCCACCGTCTCGTCCGGGCCGACGGTGTAGCTGCCCATCCCGCCCCCCTTGGGCGAACCCAAGTTGAGGCTGGTCACGCTGACAATGCGCTGCTCTCGCGACAAACGGTCAAAGAAGTTCACCAGCGTCCAATACGACCCGTCCAGGCGCATGCGCACGGGCATCTCGTAGTAGTACTTCTGCGCCACCACCGGCTGGGGCAGGAAGGTGCGGATGTGAATGGCACTGGTGCCGGCGTCGGCGTACATCATCTTCATGAACTGGTCAATGGCCGGCTCGTTGGGAACGATGGACTGCAGGGTTTCCAACTGCTGCCGCAGCGCTTTGATCTGGGCTTGGTAATCCGCCAACTTCTGCTCGAAGGCGCGGTTGGCTTCGTTGTCCCTCTTCAGCTTGTTGAGGGTCGCCTCTTTCTGCGTCTTTTCCGCGAAGAGCGGATAGACGTAGAAGTAGAAAGGCAGGGCCACGACGACCACCGCCACCACGACCAGCAGGATCGTCTGAATGCCAGCGGGAAAGTCTCGGAAGCTCTTGGCCATGGTCGCTCTCTTCCCCCTCTAAAGTCCGGCTCGCCGCGCGGGCGTGGCGGGAGTCTCCGGCGCCGAGGAAGGCTTGAAAACACACTCGATCGCGAAATTGTAGCTGAGCCGGCTGCCCTGGTTGTTCTGATAGGACCGCTTCAGCTGCACGTCTTGGAAAGCCCCGCTCTTCTGCAAATTCCCCAGGAAGTCGGCCAGGGAATTGATACTGTTGGAGGTCCCGGAGATGGCCAAGTGGCCGCTCTGGTTGGTCACCGAGTGCAGGTAGAGGTCGCTGTCGCGGGTGGCCGTCACGCCCAGGGCGCGCATCAGTTCGACCGGGCCCACGCGGCTCTTGGCCAGCGCGTCCACGGTGTCTTTCTGCAGTTTCAGCTCGTTGAGGGTGCGCAGGTAGCTTTCCGCCTGAGCCTTAACGCCCGCCAGGCGCGCCTGCTCGCGCTTCTGCTCGGCGATCTGCGTGTTGAGGTTCTGGATGTCCTTGTTCACCACAAAGTAAGTGAGCGCGGAAACCAGACCCAGCGCCACAAAAACCGCCACCGCCACGATGATGGCTCCCGGAGCCACCGCCGCCGGCCCGGCGGCTTCCGGAACTACCTTGGGCCCTCCCAGAAGGTTGATTCGGATCATGACGCGTCAAAGCTCCTTAATGCCAGCCCCATGGCCACGGTCATGCGGGGGGCGATGTCGTTCACAAAGCTGGAGTCGAAGCGCGAAGAATTGATACTCACCTTGCGGAAGGGGTTCAGAATCTCCACCCCCACGTTGAACTCTTCCTTCAGCGCGTCCACCAGGCCCTCAATGCGCGCCGTCCCGCCCGCCACGTAAATCTGCTGGATGTTCTCGGTGGAGGCGGTCTGGCGGAAGAAATCGAAGGTCTTCTGGATTTCGAGCAGCAGGATCTCGGTCACGGAGCGGATATGGGGCGTCTTCTGGTCGGCGCTGACGTTGGGAAGGTCCTGGCCCTGCTTCAGCTTTTCGGCGTCCTCGAAGCTCAGGTCCAGTTCCTTCTGCAGGGTATCGGTGTACTGGTTGCCGCCCACCGACACGTCGCGGGTGAACAGGGGTACGCCGCCACGCACGATATTGATGTTCATGATGCTGGCGCCCACATTGAGCAGCGCCACCATCAGGTCGGGAGGAGGCTCGTAATTGGCCTCGAAGGCGTTCTGGAGGGCGAAGGCGTCGATGTCCAACACCGCGGCGGTCTTGCCCGCCTGGCTCAGCACGTTGGTGTGGTTGAGCACCTTCTCGCGCTTCACCGCCACCAGCATCACCTCGTAGCCCGTCCCCGCCGGATCGATCCCCAGAATCTGGTAATCCTTGAAGACGTCGGCGATGTCGAAGGGGATGTGCTGCTGCGCCTCGTAATCCACGGCGTTCATCACTTCCACTTCCGAGGCGGCGGCAACGTTGATCTTCTTGACGATCACCGAGTGGCCGGAAACCGCCGTCGCCACGTCGTTGATCTTGATCTTGTTGCCCTTAAAAATGTTGTCGATCGCCTGTGAGACCGACAAGGCATCCATGATGGCCCCGTCCACGACCGTGTCCTGACCCAGGTCTTCCATCCCCAGGTTGACGAGTTCGTAATCGGAACCCTTCCTCTTGAGTTCCACGGCCTTGACGGAGCTGGAGCCGAGGTCCAGTCCCACCAGCGGTTTGGCTTTGGGCTTTCCGAACATTTGGCCAGCTCCTACGGCGTACTCGTTCGCCCCCGGCGTTCCATCCGGATCTCATGGCGCGAGCTTTGCCGTTCCATCCAGCGGTCCAGAATCGTCTTCTTGAACTTCCAGCGGTTCCCCAGCTTGAAAGCCGGGATCTTTTCCTCGTAAATATACTTATAAAGCGTCTCGCGGGAAACCCCTAAATATTGCGACGCCTCTCGAACCCCCATGACCTCTCGCATTTCTACCATATTCCCCAGCCTCTTCGCCGGAAAAAACCACCTCACCCAAAAACGCCTTGCCGAGGTTCCTACCCTTTGCGAGCCATCTGCCTCCTGGATCGGAGGTCAATGGGAGGGCTTATACGCCTACAAATACAACCATGTCAAGGATTTTTTCAGCTATTCTCGGCTTAACCCCCGATTGAACTTGGCGAAAATCGACCGATTTACCCCCATTTATGGCATCTATTGTGGTGTCTCCAGGGCCTCTCCCCTATATATGGGCACCCCGGAAATCCCCACCTGCCCCCTATTTTTTTTGCCCTGGATGGACCCGGACGCCCCTCGGCGGCTTAGTTGAGGTCCCGGGACACCATAAACTTGAAGGTCAGTTTGTCGGCCCCACCCGTCACTCCAAACCCCACGCCTGTCTCGATATCCACGATCTTGCTGTGGTGGTCCAGGACCGCCCAGACTTCGTGAAACTGGTTGTGGGTCGGGTAGAAGTCCCGGAGGGGCCCGAAGTCGGAGTACTCCTCGGCCGCCACCGCCCATCGCCGATTGAGGTTGTAGGCCACGCGCGCCGCGGGAACGTATTCCAACCCTCCCAGTCCCCCGCGGTAGTCGGTGTCCACGATGGGGTTATAGATCAGATCCACTTTGTGCAGGTGCAGGCCGACGATGGGGCGAACTTCGGAGGTGATGTGCCGCGACTCCCAATAAGTATAGTTGACGCTGAACTCGAAGTTGATACCGTAGAAGAACCGGTGCTCATCGGCGTGGGGGCGAACGAAGAGCTCGCGAATCTTGAAGCCGTCGATGGTCCCGCCGCGCCCCTTCGAATAGGCCGTAAACACGGGCAGGTACAGGCCCTGCTCGAACCACGGCCGGACGCCGTAGGCCCATTCCACTCCCCCGTTGACTGAGTCGTCGGGGATGATGCCGCCCGGGAAATCCGGGCTCGAGCGCCCGATGGGAGTGAAATTGCTGTGCACGGTGACGTTGAACACGCCCTGGGGAGCAATCGAGGCGTCGTAGACCTGGATTTCGTCGGTCTGGGCCCGGGCCGCCGCCGGCACGAGCAGGAGAAAAAGCGCCAGGCTTTGCACGGCCCGGATGGCAACCGCCCGTCTCCGGGCCGATGGTGGCTTCGTAGGAGGTAAAGGCATGAAGGGGCTGCCAGGCCTAGCGATGGCCGAGCGTTCCGGCCTCCAGCGACTGGTAATCGGCCGTCAGCGAGATGTCCACCTGGCGGTCCTGGGTGTTGATCTGGAGATCCTGAAATGGGTTCGTTTGCTGAGGATTCTGCTGTTTCCAGGAGATCTGCTGAAACATCTTCACGCCCTGCATAATCTGCCCCAGGCTGGAAGCGCCGGCGGAGTCGGTACAGTTCATGCGCACTTTCAGCGTCACCTGGTCGGCCGGCTCGACTCGATAGACGAGCGTCTGCACGGGCTTGAACGCTTGCGCCCAGTCCAGCTTGAGGTTGGACTGGTTGGGCATCCAACTCTTGAACCAGTCGGGCACCGCCGCGCCCGTCGCCACGCCCCAGATGGGCGACTGCTGCCCTTCCGTATCGCGAATGAGCTGGCCAAAACTCGTCTTGGTTTGCAGACTCGCGCCTTGCCCCGCGCGGATGGCCAGGAGTTCCTTCACCGAGTCGAAGGTGCCGAAAACCCCCAGGGAATCGCTCAGCGCCGCGGCGCAGGTCTCCTCTTGGTTGGACGTGAAGCAATAAACGTCTTGCCCGCCGACCGGGCGCGCCTTCACTCCCTGCTGCTGGGCGTGGCTGGCAATGGACGAAGGGTCGAAGCTGCCGCCCGTCAGGCCGTAGAATTCCCAACTACCCTGGTCCTTCCAGCCCATCACCAGCTCGTTCAGGTCGTTTTCGGAAATGCCCAGTTCCCCCAGCGACGCTTCCAGATTGCGCAGCCGCGGACCCAGGTAACGCTGGTGGAGCGCCTGATAGTTGGGCAGCGCGCGCAAGGTGGCAATGTTGGAGTACTCGATGCGCAGGGTGGCCGCTGGAAACGACTTGAGCGCCTCCTCGACCAGCCCTTGGGCCCGCGCCGCGCGGGGAGTTACGAGCAGCCCCAAGGCAACCAGCACCCCCAACCATCCCAACTTATTCCACACCCTGACCATGTCCCCTCCTCGCCGCCGGGCCGCAATCCCGCTGCTTGCTTCGCTCATCCCATGCCCTCTTGGGAATTTCCAATGTCGCAGTTTTTATCGGGCGAGTCAATGTGTTAGTGGACGACCAACTGCAAACTCAGCGTGCGCGTCAGGGAAGAACAACTCGCCGTCACCGTGATGAGGTAAGTTCCGGGAGGGGTGAAGGCCGAAGCCGGAGGGGGAGACGTTGAACCGCGGCCCCCCTGGCATGCGCTGAGCAGCGCGCCGAGCAGCAGGCAAGCGCAAGCCGCCCGCATCCTCGGCCGGCGGCCCACCAGGCGCAGGGTCACGAGCACCACCGCGGCCAACAAGACCACCGCCCAGGCCGGCGCGGGCCCGGCGGGGCGCCCGGGGCCGGAAAGAGGGTTGCGCCCCGCCACTCCCGAGGCTCCCAAGGTAGTGACTTGGAGCTCCGCCTGGTGAGGCCCATCGCCGTCCGCCACCACCAGGGCCGGGGCGATGCTGGAGG
>JBJKQV010000421.1:0-6591 GCA_046704985.1 Terriglobia bacterium | reverse complement strand
GGCCCCAAGACGCCGGGCCCCAACCGGAAGCCCAGAGGATTGCGGGTGGTGTGCGCGTCAATGCCCGGCTGGAAGCTCACGAATGCGTCCTGACGAAGGCTTTGATGGTGGAGCAACGTCCCGGCTGGGCGGGACGAATCTGGTATCGCCCCACCGCGGCGGGAACGAGGAACGTCTCCTCGTAGTGGATCGTCAAGGGCTCGAAGGCCCCTTCAGGGCTCTCCACCACGATTTCGGGGCCTTCCACGAGGTTCAGAACGTTCACGCCCCCCTCGGTATCGTGTCGGGTCTCGCCCGTGAACCAATGGCGGCGGGTCTCAATGAACTCGCGCTCGTGCAATCCGGTCCGCTCTTCGCGCCATCCGTCCGCCGCGGCGATCTCTTGCTGGCGGTTCAGCAGATTCCGCCGCACCCAATCGGTGCTGCGGTACCACTGGATATTCTCCTTGCCGTGCCCGACGTGGATGGGCCGCGGTTCTCCGTCCAGGCCCAGGCGCCCCCAGTCCCAGAGCTTGAAGGTGAAGATGTAGGGCGTGGCGCTGATTTCCAGCACCATGCAGTTCACCCCGGAGCAATGGACGGTGCCGGCGGGAATCAGTACGTGGTCGTGTTTCTTCACGGGCCAGCGGTTGACGAAGCGCTCGGCGGGAAAAGCCGGGCCGCCCTCCTCGGCGCTGTCGAGGGCTTGCAACATCTCCTGCGGGTTGACTCCCTCCTTCAAGCCCAGATAGACGGCCGCCCCCTCGCCCGCGTCGAGCATGTAATAACTTTCGTCCTGCGTGTAGTGCATGCCGAACTTGTCCTGGATGTATTCGGTGAGCGGGTGCACCTGCAAAGACAGGTTCCCTCCCTCCATCGTGTCCAGCATGTCGAAGCGGATGGGGAATTCCGTGCCAAAACGCCCGTGCACTGCCTCGCCCAGCAGCTCGCGAGGCTGGGCAAACACCAGATCAATGGCGGGGATCTCGACGCGCGCCGCCCCGAAGCCGAGCAGCAGGCTGTTCTCTTCGGGCACGCAGTCGAAGCACCAGGCGAAATTGGGTGCGTCGTTGGGAAGGCCGATCACCCTGCGCATCCACTCGCCTCCCCAGGGCCCCGGATCGAAAAAGGGCACCACGCGGAAGGGCCGCTGGGCCACGGCCTGGAGGGAACGGCGGAAGAGGTCTCCGGAAATCAGTTTGGGATTCTGCCGATCGTTGGTGTCGAGCAGAAAATCGATTTTCGGCAGGAGCCTTTTCTTCAGGCGGTCGGCGGCCCGCCAGTCGACGAAAAACGCGCGCTTGTACTTCAGCGACGGGCGCTCCTCGAAATTCCGGGCGCCCAGGTTGGCGATTTCATTGTTCCTCTGCCGGCTTTGAATCTCCCAGCGCGCCAGGTCGGCATACACCAGCGTCTTCGCGTGGGGCGCCAGCAGCGCCGCCCCCGTTCCGATCACCAGCAGGCGCCCGTGGCTCTTTGCGACCCGCTCCCGCGCCGCCTCGAGCTTGCGCGCATCGAGGAAGTCCGCAATCCCCAACCCGTTCATGCGCCCGAACACCGGGTCGTCGCCCAGATAAGGAGCCAGCAGGGTTTCCAATTCTTCCGGGGTCTTCAAGCAATCTCCCGCGCGAACCACTTCCAACGCGGGAAACGCCCCCGTCAGGGCCTTTTCGATGTCCGCCACGAAAGTCCCCGGGTAGCACTCCACGCAGATCGTACCCGCGGCCGCTTCGCGAACACGTTCCAGCACGCGCGGCCATCCCACGGCGCAATCCCCGGCGGACGAGGTGATCTTCACTACGGGCTGCTGGTCGTATTGGGACGCCAACTTCATGTTTCCGACCCCGCTTGCAGGAGAGGAATCGCTCCCAGAAGGCCGGCGTGATTCCCCAGCTTTGCCTCGCGCACGCTCACCTTACCCCAGGGCGTCCAGGCGTAATGGCTGACATAATCCTGGAGAGAAGGCAGAACCGCGGAGGCGCTCTTCATGACGCCGCCGCCCATCACCACCACTTCCGGGTCGTAGGCGTGGACCAGCGCCACCAGCAGGGCGCCCCACACCGCCAGGCAGCGGTCCCGCACCCGCACGGCCACATCGTCGCCCGCCCGCGCGGCGCGGAACAGAACCTCAAAGTTGAGCGCCTTTTCCCTGGCCAGTGAGCTGGCCTCAAAACCCGACGTGGTGCGGCAGATTTCCGGCAACGACCATCCCGACGCTTCCGCCTCCGCGCATCCCCGGGCGCCGCAGGTGCACGCCCGGCCGTTGAACAGCACCGGGAAGTGGCCGCCCAGGCACCCCGCCTGCCCGTGCTTGCCGCGCAGCAGCCGGCCGCGAATCATCGCCGTCCCGCCGATTCCCGTGCCCAACGTCACCATCACGATGTCTTCAAACCCCTGCGCCGCGCCCGCATACGCCTCCCCCAGCAGGGCCATGCGCGCATCGTTCTCAATGGCGAAGGGGATCTGCAAGGATTTCTCACACCACGCTTTCAGATCGAGCGAGGGCGCGTCGTCGTACTTGGCGTTGGTCGAGACCACCCGCGAGGCCGCATGGTCCACCATGCCGCAGAAACAGAACGCCAGCCCCGCCAGCTCTGAAGGTTTCGCTCCCCCCTCGCTCATCATCCCGCTCAAGGTCTCCGCCAAAACCGGCAGCAAAGCGGCGAGGTTTTGCGACGCCTCCGAGAGCACGGTTTTCTCCCTGAGAATCTTCCGGTCCTCCACCAGGGCGCAGGTGGCGTGACTTCCCCCGAGATCTACCGCCAGGGCTTTCATGCTTCCTCAACCAATCGCGCCGCGCCGCCGACCCGGCGAAGCCGCGCGCTGAATCCCCGCTCCGCGACCGCCTCGTAAGCGTGCCCGGCATCGCTCGGCCAGCAGGCCAGGAGTCTCAACACAGAACTCCCGGTGTTGGCCACCCGGTGCGCCGTCCGAAAAGGAATGTAATGCACCGAACCCGGGATCATGGCCTCGTAGACGGTGCGCCGGTGATCGTCCATGAGGATCAGCGCCCCCGTTCCCGCCACCGTGATGTAGTACTCGCTGCGGTTGAGTTTGAGATGCGAGTGTCCCTTGGTCATGAAATACTCGTCGCCGACCATTCCCGGCTCCACGAACGTATTGCCCAGGAATAGTCCACCTTCCTCGCCTTCCGGCACCGCGTAATAGGCCTGTACGCGGTAGACCTGCGTCTGGGGATCGAGCGCTCGGCGGGCCGCTTCGTCCAGGTAATAGCCCGCCATGTCGGCAATAGTCCGCCGGGTCTCCTGCACCGGAGGTCCGGAAAGGGTCGCAGTGAGCAGGTCAAGTGTAACCTGAGGAGTCATTCAACTGCCTCCGGGGTAGATGGCAATAGGCACACCCTGCAGGCCCAGACGGCAAACCATGACGAGTCTCCGCATGCAACTTGCTTAAGCTACACGCTGAAAAGGCGTGATGTCAACATATTTTATGCTCGTAACAGCCTAATTCAATCATAATTACAAGTCGAGTCGTTAATGAGGTTCGAGGCCCCAAACCTGGCAAGCGGCACCCGCGGCGAGATGGCATCCCCCGCCGGCGCCGGCCGGGTGGCGAACCACTGCGTGGCACAATTTGACTTTGTTTTCTCCAAAGGATAGGAATTATCCTACACGGGGGAAAAGCCATGAAGATTGCAGACATCCGCGCCACTACGGTGGCCGTACCGCTGGAAGCTCCGCTGCGCCACGCGAACGGGGCGCACTGGGGCCGGTTCGTTCGAACCGTCGTGGAAGTGGAAACCGATGACGGGCTGATCGGCCTGGGAGAAATGGGTGGAGGCGGGGGATCCGCCGAGAGCGCGGTGCGCGCGCTGAAGAGCCATCTGCTCGGCCACGATCCCCTGCAACTGGAGCAGATGTACTGGAAAATCTGCAATCCCACCGCCTCGCTTTACAACAACCGTACGCAACTGCACGCGGCGCTGGAATTCGCCTGCCTGGATCTGATCGGCAAAAAGCTGGGCGTCCGCGCCTGCGATCTGCTGGGCGGCTCGCTGCGCGAAAAGGTTCCCTTCGCCAGCTACCTTTTCTATCGCTCGGCGGATGCGGAGACGGGACGGGGAGGCGAGGAGACGGCGGAAGAGATGGTGCGCATGGCCGGGGAGCTAAAGCGCCGGCACGGTTTCAGAACTCACAAATTGAAAGCCGGCGTATTTCCTCCCGATCACGACCTGGAAGTTTACCTGGCGCTGGCGGCCGCCTTCCCCGGCGACCGTTTGCGCATCGACCCCAACGCGGCCTGGAGCGTGGAGGAATCGATCCGCATCGGCCGGGCGATCGAGCACCTGCGCAACGACTATTACGAGGACCCGTGCTGGGGTATGGAAGGGATGCGGCGGGTGCGCTCGCGGGTGCGCATTCCCACCGCCACCAACACGGTGGTGGTGAATTTCGAGCAGCTCGCCGCCTGCATCCGCACCGACGCGGTGGACGTCATCCTGCTCGACACGACGTTCTGGGGCGGCTTGCGGCAGGCCTGGGAGGCCGGGATCGTTTGCGAGAAATTTCAGCGCGGCGTCAGCGTGCACTCAAGCGGCGAGCTGGGCATCCAGCTCGCCACCATGCTCCACCTGGGGGCGGCGCTGCCCGCGCTGGCCTTCGACGCCGACGCCCACTACCACCACTTGACTGACGACATCATCGCTGGCGGCAAAATGAAATATGAGAACGGCGAAATCGCCGTGCCCTCGGGACCGGGCCTGGGCGTCGAGCTCGACCGCGAAAAACTGAAGCAGTACACCGAGCTCTACCGCCGCACGGGGCCTTATGCCTACGACCGCGACCCGGAGCGCCCCGGCTGGGTTGCCATCATCCCCGAGCGGCGTTTCGCGCGACCGCGGGGAGCCAAGCCATGATCGGCCCGGCGGACATCAAAATCTTCTCGGAGGGACTGGACCACGCCGAGTGTGTGGCCGTCCATCCTGACGGCTCGGTGTGGGCGGGCGGCGAAGCGGGGCAAATCTACCGCATCCCCGCCGCCGGCGGCACTCCGGAAGAGGTGGCGCGCATTGCGGGAGGGTTTGTGCTGGGGATCGCCTTCGCTCCCGACGCGAGCTGGCTGGCCGCCTGCGACCTCCGCCACCAATGTCTCCATCGCCTCGACCTCGCCACCGGCGAGGTGCGCGTCTGGGCCGAGCGGGCGGGAGATTACCGCATCCGCATTCCTAACTACGCCGCCTTTCGAGACGATGGAAACCTTTTTGTTTCCGACAGCGGGGCTTTCGGCGAGAAGCAGGGACTCATTCTGCGCTTTCGTCCCGATGGCCGCGGCGAGATCTGGCATCCGGGGCCGTTCGAGTTCGCCAACGGCATCGCTATCGCCAGCGATGAAAGCTTTCTGTACGTGGTAGAGAGCTTCGGCCGGCCGGGCGTGGTGCGCGTCCGGGTCAAGAAGGACGGAAGCGCCGGGCCCATCGAACCTTTCTGTTCCCTGCCCGCAACCGTTCCCGACGGCCTGGCGTTCGATGCCGAGGGCACCTTGTACGTGGGTTGTTACGCTCCCTCACGAATCTACAGCGTGAATGCGAACGGAGAAGCTTCTGTTTTTGCCGAAGATTGGACCGCTCATAGCCTTTGCAACTGCACGAACCTGGCCTTTGCCGGCCCCTCGTTCGATCGCCTGCTGACTTCCAACCTCGGCCGCTGGCATGTTGCCGCTATCGACGCCGGCCTGCATGGTGCGCCCCTTCCCTGCCATCGCTATCGCAGGTAGTCGCCGGCAAGGGTCGCAGGAACTTCCACGATCTTTCGGGCTCTGTTCATCATCTCGATGAAACCGCCGCGGACGGCCACGTCATCGAGCGCGCGAACGCCCTTCGGCATCGCGGCCAGGAACAAGACGTAACTTGCCGTGCGCTTCTCTCCCCCGGCGAGACGAACCACGGTCGGTGTGTCGAACACGCGGCCCCGCCTCAGGTTCTCGGCGCGCGTCAGCGGCAACGGGCTGCAACCGAATTCCAGCCCTCGTACCTGCTCGCGCCCGTTCCAGGGCGAAAACCTGCGGGCACGATTCTCCTCCCACAAGGTGACCCAGGGAAAATCCCGGCGCCGGAAGCAGTAGCCGATCAGCAGCCCGACTTTTCTGTTCAGGGCATAAAGGAACCCGCTTTTCCCCCCTGGCGCCACCTGAACACCCGCGGCAAATCCCCGCCCGGCATACCTCAAGGTCCTGCGCAAATCCGCCCGGCCGCGTGGCAGGCGCGGGGCATAAGGCCACCGGAACACCCGGCGCGGCTGCAAAACATCGCGCGCGTCGTAAGGGAGCGGATAAGTCAGGCCGCGAGCGCCCGGTAATCCGACCTCACCATCGCGGGGATTGAGGAACGGCGCGCCAAGGGAAACGTGTTGCTGCCATTGGATCAGCCGCGCTTGCGGGCGCGTGTTTTCGACCGTCTCGTGGACGTAGACGACGCTTTCGCAGGCGCGCAGCGTCAAGCTGCGGGCGAACTTGAGTCCCGACTTCGGGAGCCGGACTGAGAAACTCAGCTCGCTCTGCGCCGCGCGCCGCAGGATAACCCGCCACTTGGATACTCCCGCTTCCCCGTGCAGGGCAGCGCCTTCCCGGATTTCTTCTTCCGACGGCATTCCGAAC